>JADZBF010000065.1 GCA_020852215.1 Lysobacter sp.
CAAAAAACCCTCAAACCAAGTCAGGCTGGCTATCGCGCTGCAACATTTCAAACGAATGAACCATCATCAGGCGAGGCTTACCCTCTCGATTAGATTCATAATCGCCTTCAACACGAACGTATTCGCCAATGAGGTTTTTAGCCTCGTTTTTTTCAATATTGCCAATTGCGCAACGCAAGTTGCCAATGCCAGCGACACCACGTAAATGAAAACGATGAGCATCAAGGTCGATTTCACGAACTTCACCAGCAAACGCGCCTGGTTTGCGATCCCCCCCTTTTGGAGAGAGCAATGCTTCTCTCAGCACGATGCGTTCTCGCTGCGATAGCTTTGCGCTACGTGTGCCAGGAGAGGCAATGTCAATCGTGTGGATGCCGACGCTGCCGGTTGGCGAGAGTCTGTAGAGTGCATCCATAGCTGTGTCACGCAATGCCGGATCTTCAATGAATTCATTAATTTCCCGACTTATGTGCTCGTTTTGGATAAATTGTGAAACTTCAGGCAATTGACGTAGTGCTTCGCGAACGCTGAGGATGATTGGTTCATCTTCTGGCGCAATTAGATCCGGTGCTGGCGTCTCTATCGAAAACCCCGCATAGATGCTTCCGCGCGCAATACCTGTTAGGCGAAGATCCAGCGCTCTTGAGAGATGCTTTGCATCGCGTGAAGATAAATCAAATAAATTCCCAGACATTCGACGGATCGTGCGCTCAGCCGTGCTTGTGAGCCAGTTGAACGCATTAAGTTTAGGGGACGCATCCTTGACGGAAGGGCCTTCTGCGTGAAGGACCAAGTCTGATGTATCCATGATTCTTGCTAGCGGCAAGCTGCAATTGATTACGTCCAAAAGCATTTCGCGACTTGCGCCAACAATTTGCGCCGGTGTTGCATCAACGCCAACCTGTTTAGCCAAAAGACCTTCGGCGACCATATTTTCCAGCAACATACGGAGCGCGTGATCTGCATTTTCAGTCCAGCTCATGATGTCGCCCTCAGAATGCCTTTAGGGTGTTTAGGGTCGATATGCATTTCTACAGCGCATTTATCTCCGGCATACTGGAAAAAACTGCTGAGATCATTTAGAAGCGTGGGGTGCCGTAAGTATTGGTCGACATGGTACTCCGCCTTGATAAGGCGATGATTAAAACGAAGCAACAGCCCCACTCCAACAATCTCGTCTGAGCAGCCAGTTACATCAATCACAAGGTCGATATCTGAAGGGAACTCCTTGCGACGCACGAAGCTGCCGTCAATGAGAAAAGGAACGCCAGCCGCTACTAGAAGCTGGCATCTTTCTTGTAAGAAGCGCCGGAAATCGAGCCACAGCGCTTGCCGGTGCGAATTCCAGCACATAGCCGTCTCAATTTCCGCGAAGGATACGTCGTGGATTCCCGCTGGTAGCAGGCCTATATCGTCAAATGATGGCACCGGCATGCCGCCCCCTGGCAGATATCCTTATATGCCCTGACTAGATACCGTAGGTTTGGTGCTCAGGCAACTATTGGGAGCGCCGATCAGCCGCGTTTGCGTTTCAAGCCTTGCAGCGTCGTCGCGACTTGGCGCTGCGGGGTGTCCAGCGCTGCGGGATAGATGATCGTTTCGACTTTGCGGATATGGGCGATGGCGCGATAGGTCTCGGTGCGGAATTTCGTCAGCTCCGGGCCGCGCAAGGGTTCGGGCGGCGGCAACGTCACCGCCAGCGGATTGCGGTGGACGCCGTTGATGCGGAATTCGTAGTGCAGATGCGGGCCGGTGGACATGCCGGTGCTGCCGACATAACCGATCACCGTGCCCTGCGAGATACGCTGGCCCGGGCGGATATTGCCGAAACGCGACATATGGCCGTACAGCGTGGTGTAGCCGCGACCGTGGTCGAGCACCACCGCTTTGCCGTAGCCGCCTTGCCAGCCGGCGGACAGCACGCGCGCATCGCCCGCGGCCTGGATCGGCGTGCCGGTGCCGGCGGCGTAATCCACGCCCTTGTGCATGCGCATGCGCCCGAGGACCGGGTGGCGGCGCGCGCCGAAACTCGAACTCAGCCGTGCGTAGGGGATCGGCATGCGGATGAAGGCTTTCTTCAGCGGCCGGCCATCGGCGGTGAAGTATTCCGGTTTGCCGTTACGGATATGGCGGAAGCCGGTGTAGAGCTTGCCGTCGACGGTGATCGCGGCCGCCAGCACTGGCCCGGTGGTCTTGAGCTGACCGTCGACCCAGGTCTGGTCGACCACCACGCTGAAGCGATCGTCGGCGTCCAGATCGGAATCGAAGTCGACGTCGTACTTGAAGATTTCGTCGGTCAACTGGTCCAGATGCGAGCCGCTCATGCCGAGCTTGCGCGCCGAGCGGAACAGCGATTTGCCGACCTTGCCGCTCAGCACGACGGTGCGCACGTCCACCTCGCGGCGGATCAGGGTTTCTGCGATTTTCTTGCCGGTCAGGTCGAGTTGGACCTTCTGGCCGTCCTTGCGGGTGTAGCGGACCGCGCGCAGTTCGCCGCCCACCGGCAGGTCGAACGCCAATTCGGTGCCGGGCGACAGCCGGTTCAGTTCGCCCTTCACGCCCGGATGCGCCAGCACCCGCTTGAGCGTGGCTTTGGGGATGTCCAGTTCGGAGAAGACATGGCTGAGCGTGCGGCCGCGGTGGATGCCCACCGTTTGCCAGCTATCGCCGAATTGCCCCTGCTGGCGCGCGCGCGACAGCGGCGGCAGGCTGAGCGAGAGGGTCTGGATCTGCGCGCCGCGCACCGGTTCCAGCACATTCGCGAAGCCGGGCACGATGGCGCCGACCAAGGCGATGATGGTGGCGATCAGGCTGGCGTGGGCCCACTGACGACGGGTCCAGCGGCCCGGAAAGGCCTCGGAATTGGGGGGTTGCGCGGCGGCGAGCTGCGCTTGTTGCTCGGACGCCACACGCAAATTGCGCAGGCGGACCAAGCGATTGCGCAGCACGCGACTCGTAGGCGTGGACATCAAACGGGATTCCCCTGTCGGTACGGCCAAGGCGTTACCATAAATTAGTCGAAAAGATTGCGTCAAATCCTTGACCGGCTTGGTTTTTTTTAACATTTCGGTTTAACTAAGCGTTAACACGTTCCGCCCAGTTATCTCCCGGTTCCCGGACCGGGGTCACGCCGTCGTCGGCCATCGTCCGAGGCGGTCACACTTCCGCCACCGACCGTTCATCCGAATGTCCACCGAAGCCATCGAACTCATCGCCCGCGGCGCCGACGAAATTCTCAAGCGCGAGGAATTGGAAGCCCGCCTGACCGCATCCGCGCAACCGGGCGGTCGCCCGCTGCGCATCAAGGCCGGCTTCGACCCCACCGCTCCGGATCTTCACATCGGCCACACCGTGCTGCTGAACAAGATGCGGCAGTTCCAGGAACTCGGCCATCAGGTGATCTTCCTGATCGGCGACTTCACCGGGATGATCGGCGACCCCACCGGCAAGAACGTCACCCGCAAACCGCTGACGCGCGAAGACGTGCTGGCCAACGCCGAAACCTACGCCGAGCAGGTGTTCAAGGTGCTCGACAAGGACCGCACCGAAGTCCGGTTCAACAGCGAGTGGTTCGGCAAGATGAGCGCGGCCGACATGATCAAGCTCGCCGGCCAGCACACGGTCGCGCGCATGCTCGAGCGCGACGACTTCGCCAAGCGCTATGCCGCGCAGCAGTCGATCGCGATCCACGAATTCCTCTATCCGCTGGTGCAGGGCTACGACTCGGTTGCTTTACGTTCCGACGTGGAATTGGGCGGTACGGATCAAAAATTCAACTTGCTGATGGGCCGCGGCCTGCAAGAACATTTCGGCCAACCGCCGCAGATCGTGTTGACCATGCCGCTGCTGGAAGGCATCGACGGCGTCAACAAGATGTCGAAATCGCTGGGCAATTACATCGGTATCGCAGAGCCGGCGATCGATATCGTCAACAAGACGATGAAGATCGGCGACGAGCTGATGTGGCGTTGGATCGACTTGTTGAGTTTCGAGATCGGTATCGACCAAGCGAAGCGGCTGAAGGCCGAGATCGAGGCCGGGCAGTTGAATCCGCGCGACGTGAAACTCCGGCTCGCGCGCGAACTCGCCGCGCGCTTCCACGGCGCGGCCGCCGCCGACACCGCGATCGCCGGCTGGCATGCGGCGGTGACGGGGCAGGGCGACACTTCGCTGCTGCCGCTGCAGGACGTGACCATTCCGGCCGAAGGCATCCGCATCGCCGCGCTGCTGACGGCGGCCGGCATCACGCCGAGCAACGGCGAGGCCAACCGCAAGATGAAAGAGCGCGCGGTGAAGGTGGACGGCGTCGTGGTCGAAGATCCCGCAACGAGCTTCGCGCCCGGTTTCGAAGGCGTGCTGCAGATCGGCAAGCGCAATTTCGCGCGGGTGCGGTTGGTCGCGGGCTGAGCAGCGGCTTGATGCCGTCCGCGCACGCGCCGGTCGCGCCGTCCTTCCGCTTGTCGACCGACCGCATCGCGTCATGCCGTGCATCCGCAAAGCCGATCTCCCCACGAAAGTCTGCGCGACCTGCGGGCGGCCGTTCGCGTGGCGCAAGAAATGGGAGCGCGATTGGGCGAACGTCAAATATTGTTCGGATCGCTGCCGGATGCGTAAAGCGACGCCGTCGGCGTCGCGGCGGGACGAACCGAGCGCTTAATCGCCCGGAAACAACGAGGGTGCCTCCACTTCCGTCGCGTCAATCGTTTCGCGCAGGCGCGCGGCGCGTTCGCGGATGGCGTGCAAACGTTCGGGGGAGAGGCGATCGAGATTGCGCCACTGCATGCCCGCGCGCGGGTGATCGCGGAAGCGCTCGGCGTGGCGGTCGAGGAAATCCCAGTACAAGGTGGTGAACGGGCACGCGTTCGGTCCGACGGCGTCGCCCGGGTCGAAACGGCAGCCGGTGCAGTAGTTCGACATGCGTTCGATGTACTTGCCGGACGCGGCGTAGGGTTTCGAGACCATCCTGCCGCCGTCGGCGTATTGGCTCATGCCTAGCACGTTCGGCAACTCCGCCCACTCCACGGCATCGACGTACACCGCCAGATACCACGCGTGAATTTCGCGCGGGCGCACGCCCAACAACAGCGCGAACAAGCCGGTGACCATCAGCCGTTGGATGTGATGCGCATAGCCGAGATCGAGCGTCTGCCGCAGCGCATCGCGCAGGCAGGCCATGTCGGTACGGCCGGTCCAGTAGAACGCCGGCAGCGGCGCGTCCGCGCCCAGCGCGTTGTCGTCGAGAAAACCAGGCATCCGCAGCCAATAGACGCCGCGCACGAATTCGCGCCAGCCCACAATCTGACGCACGAAACCTTCGACCGCTTCGATCGGCGCGTGGCCACGGCGATACGCCTCGATCGCCGCATCGACGACGCGACGCGGCGAAATCAGCTTGAGATTCATCGCCGCCGACAGCCGCGAGTGATACAGCCATGGTTCGTTCCGCCACATCGCATCTTGATACTGGCCGAACAGCGGTAGTCGATGCGCGACGAAATCGTCGAGCGCGTCCTGCGCCTGCGTCGACGTCAACGGCCAATCGAAGTCGTCCAAGCGGCCCGGATGCGAGGCGAAGCGCGATTCGACCAGGGCGATGACCTCGCGCGTGATCGCATCGGGCGGGAACGTGCGGGGTTTCGGCACCGCGCCCGGGCCGCGTTTGCCGAAACTGCCGCGGTTCTCCGCGTCGAAGTTCCAACGCCCGCCGACGGGTTCGCCGTCGGCCATCAGCACGTGTTCGCGTTTGCGCAGCCAACGATAGAAAAACTCCAGGCGCAGCTCTTTCCTGCCCTTGGCCCAATCGGCGAAGTCGTGCGGGTCGCAATAAAAGTGCGTGTCGATGCGCTCCGACCACGGTACACCGGCCTCGCGGCACACCGCGGGCAGCGACTGCGCCAAGCGCCATTCGCCGGGGCGCACCGCGAGGACGCGTTCGGGCCGCAGCGCGGCCAGATCGGCGGCGAGCGCCGCATCCAGCGTCGGCTGATCGTGCGCGTCCAAGGCGCGATATTCGACCCGCCAACCGCGTTCGCGCAGCGCGTCGCGGAAATGGCGCATCGCGGCGAGGAACACGGCGATCCGCGCTTTCGTGCTCCACACCTGTTCGGCTTCGTGCGCGACTTCCGCCATCCACACCGCGTCGCGTTCGGGGTCGAAATCGTCGAAGACGGACGATGCGAGATCGAGCTGGTCGCCGAGGACGACGATCAAATGGCGGACGGCGGTCGGTTCGCTATCGGGCATGGTGCGGCATCGCAGCGGGGAGCGATCGCCATCCTAGTCGACGAACCCGCGAGCGACGACCGAACGAAGCGCGTCGATCAGATGCTGCGGTACCGCGGTGAGATGTCCGAGCCGAAGCCAGGTCCGGCTTTCGATGCCCTCGCGCATCGAAGCGGCCCTGTTCGCGGGCCGCTTCGGTGCCTCGGTCAACTCAGGTGCGGGCCTCGATGCTGCTCGGGTTCGCGTTCCGGCCCGGGCCGAGCCTCCTGTTGCGCGACTTGCGCGTTGGGGAAGACCTGCGTCGCCGCCTTCGGCGAGGCCTGTTTCTGGCCGTCGGCGTTGTCTTGACGCGCGGTCAGCGTGGTGCGCCCGTCCTCGCCCGTGCCGACCTGGATCGTGCTGATCGCGGTCAAGCCGTCGTGACGCGCCTGCGACGCCATCCGCGATGCCGCTTCCACCACATGATCCGGGTTCTGCCGGCCCAGTTCCGTCTGCTGCAGCAACTCGTGCGCCTGGGCGTAGAGCGACTGCGGCTTCGGGTTGTCCGGTCTGCGCGCGAGCGCCGGATCCAATTCGCGCAACGAGTCGTTCATCGGCGTGCGCAACGCGGTGTCGATATCGACCCGCCCGACCTTCAGGCTATCGGGATGCGTGTCGTTGATCTCCTTGATCAACAGCGACCTGCCGTCCCGGCTCAGCGCCACTTCGCCGATGCGGTCCATGTCCATTTCCTTGGCCGTCAGCGCGACCGCTGCGGAGAGCCGTCCTTGCGCGCTTTCGTCCATGCCCAGACGCGAATGGCGCGCCTCGGGGTCGTTGGCGCGTTCGTGCAGGACCGCCGCCGTGGTCGGATTGGTGTCGCGATCCATCAACGTCGCGACCCGCCGCGAGCTTTCCAGGAACAGTTTGGTCGGGTCGATTTCGTACCGATCGTGCAGGGTGACGAAGGTCTCGTTCGGCACCGGCGTGCGGTGATCGTCCGGGCGCAGATTCGGCCGCGATTCGAGCGTTCCCTGCGTGGGCCGAAGTCCGTCGTCGACGCTGGTCGTGGGATGCATGTGCACCGAATCCAGCGCGACGCGGTTCTTGCCGATGATGTTGTTGTCCACGCCGGGGCCGACGAGCACGTTGCCGTCGGGGCCTTGCAGACTCGGCGTGTCCTGCGTGCGGTCCGCGTACCAGTGGCCGGTTTTCGCGTAGCCGATGCGCTGGAAGAAGGTCGAATTGGAATCGTGTACGACCAGGCTGTCCGGATCGGGTTGTACGGCGCGATGGATCCGATGGCCGACCAGATCGTTGAGGTATTCGCCCGCCAGATTGCCAGACATTTGCGCCAATCCCTTGCCGCTGGCGTAACCACCACCGATATCGGAATGGCAGCCGGCCAAGCCGATGTTCGCGAATCGATCGGGGTTCGCGTTCTCCATCGCGTCGGTCACGGTTTTGTTCACCGGGAAGGTGATGCGGTGTTCGTCCAGCGCGGTGAGCTGGATCGCGCTGCTGATGTTCTTCGGCAGCATGCGGTCGTGTTGTTCGGCCGCGCCGGTCGCGACCGGATCGAACAACACCGCAGCGATCGGCGCCTTGCCCGGCGCGACGATTTCGCCGGACAGCTCGCGGAATTCCTTGTCCTGCACGACCGGCGGCCGTCCGCGCGCCCAGTCCGTCCAGCTCTGGCTGGTGTTGCGCAGGTCGTCGTCGCGCTGCACGGTATAGCCCAAATCGGCCTGAACCCCGTACTTGCCGACGACCGAGGCGAACTCCGCCGCTTCCACCGCGCCGCGGCTGAAGCCGAAGGTGATCACGCTGATTTGCGCGTCGGGGTTTTCCTGTTTCCACTGCCGCGCTTTGTCGCCGAGATCCTTGTACATCTCGAACACACGGGCCTGCACGGTGTTGCCGGAGGCCTGATCCGGCACGTTCTGACGCATGCTCTCCTGCGTGCCCGGGCCTTCGATGTAGCGCGCGTGCATGCGGCTGAAGCCGGGCTTGTCGGGACCATCGCCGTGGATGAACTTGTCGTAGTTCTCGTACAACGCGTGCACGTTGGTACGCGAATCCAAGGTTTGCGTCGCATCGTTGCCGGTGCCGTCGAACGCGGCGACGTACACGTAGCGATTCGGATCCTTGATGTCGAAACTGGGCGAGTCGGGGCGCATGGCCGCGATCCGTTGTCGCGCCGCGTCGTAGGTCGCCAGATCGTCGGCGGTCGCGGCGTAGGCGTTTTCGATCCCGTCCGCGGGGTCGCGGCCGTCCGAGGCTCGATAGGGCATCTTCTGTTCCTCTGTTGAATCTCGTTGAAGACGGAGCATCGTGCGATGTCCGGGCATGGTCCGTTGCGCTGCTGCAGGAAGGCGGAAAGGTGCGCCGAAATCGCGACCGGCGAGATTTCCCGGTCGCTCAATGGGCTGCCTGCCGAGGCCAAAAGCCTCATGGTTTGAATATCACGGCCTCGTCCGAGGGGTCAATCGATCGCATCGTCCGGCCATCGCGTCGTCCGGCCATGCTCTCCAGCCTCTCGCTACAAGACCGTGACCGCGCGGGAATGGGCTTGGTCGCCGGCGCTCAAACGCGGCCCGGGCCTGGGCCGCAAGCGGCCTTTCGATGCCGATTCGCGCCGTCGGTCGGCGGTCGGTTTTACCGAGCATGACCGAGGGCAGGGAGGCGGCGATGCCCGGCTGGGCTATGCTGCCGTCCCCTGTGCGCGCGGACCCGCTCGCACCGCCCTGCCTCCGCGAGCCTGGAAGCTCCATTTTCCGAGTCCCGTCACGATGCGCCTTTCTCTCATTGCCCTCAGTCTGCTTATGACCCTGCCGCTGTCCGCTCTCGCCGCCGATCTGCCTCCGCCCCCCGATGCCGCCAAGAAACCGCACGACGTCAAAGCGCCGCACGGCGCGGTGCGCAACGACGAGTACTACTGGTTGCGCGACGACGAACGCAAGAATCCCGAGATGCTGGCGTATCTCAACGCCGAAAACGCCTATGCCGACAAGGTGATGGCGCCGCTCAAACCGCTGGAGAATCGCGTCTACGACGAAATCGTCGGGCGCGTGAAGCAGGACGACGACTCGGTGCCGTATCGCGATCGCGGCTATTGGTATTTCAGCCGCTTCAAATCCGGGCAGGACTACCCCGTCTACCTGCGCGCCAAGGCCGCCGCCGACGGCAGTCAGGGCCAGGACGAAGAAGTGCTGCTCGACGTGAACGTGTTGGCCAAGGACAAGGACTACTACAGCGTCGGCGATTACGACATCAGCCCGGATAATCGCATCCTGGCTTATGCCGAGGACGGCAGCGGTCGTCGCCAGTACACCATCCGATTCAAGAACCTCGAAACCGGCGAGCTGTATCCGGACACCGTGACCGGCGTGTCGGCGAATCTGGTTTGGGCCGACGACAACAAAACGCTGTTCTACGTCGAAAACGACCCCGAGACGTTGCTCACCGTGCGCGTGAAAAAGCACGTGCTGGGCACGCCCGCGTCCGCCGACGAATTGGTGTACGAGGAAAAAGACGACAGCTTCTACATGGGCATCGATCGCACCCGCGATGAGGCCTTCATCTGCATCATGCTCGAAAGCACCGTATCCAGCGAAATGCGCTGCGCGCCCGCCGCCGATCCGAAGACCTTCACCGTGTTCGCGCCGCGCCAGCGCGACGTGGAATACGACGCGGACCATCTCGACGGCCGTTGGGTGATTCGCACCAACGCCCCCGGCGCCGACGGCAAGCCGGCCGACAACTTCAAGCTGATGACCGCGGCGAGCGACGCGACGTCGCGCAAGGCCTGGAAGGAGTGGGTGCCGCATCGCGACGACGTGTTCATCGACGGCTTCGAGCTGTTCGA
>JADZBF010000066.1 GCA_020852215.1 Lysobacter sp.
AAATAGAGGTCTGTAACAAAGGTCTGTAACAAAGGTCTGTAACAAAGGTCTGTAACAAAGGTCTGGAACAGAGCTCTGGATCAGATATCTGAAACGGACCTCTGAAACGGAGGCCCGAAAACGACGAAGCCCGCCGATGGGCGGGCTTGTCGGGTCGCGAGGCGCGTTGCTCGAGGGATACGACGTCGCGCGTCGCGCTGAATTGGCAGCCCCGGATGGATTCGAACCACCGAATGCCTGAGTCAGAGTCAGGTGCCTTACCGCTTGGCGACGGGGCTGTGGGTGTTGCGGCGAAGTCGTGAGCGGCGATTGTAACGCCAAATCGACGACGCCCGAAACGCCGAGGGCACCGTCGAAACGGCGGCAAAACGCCGCCGGTACCGCTTGAGACGAGGATCGGGAACGAATCCCGACCCTCGCACCGACGCGATCAGCGCTTCGAGAACTGGGACGCGCGGCGGGCTTTGTGCAAGCCGATCTTCTTGCGTTCCACTTCGCGAGCGTCGCGGGTCATGAAGCCGGCCTTGCGCAGCTCGGACTTCAAGGTTTCGTCGTATTCGACCAACGCGCGGGCGATGCCGAGGCGGATGGCGCCGGCTTGGCCGGTGGTGCCGCCGCCGACGGCGGTGACGACCACGTCGAACTTGTCGGTGGTCTTGGTCAGTTCGAGCGGCTGACGAACGATCATGCGCGCGGTTTCGCGGCCGAAGAATTCGTCGAGCGGGCGCTCGTTGACGGTGATGGTGCCGGTGCCCTTGCGCAGGAACACGCGAGCGACGGAGGATTTGCGACGGCCGGTGCCGTAGTTTTGGGTGATGGCCATGATCAGATATCCAGGACTTGCGGCTGCTGGGCGGCGTGCGGGTGCTCGGAGCCTTTGTAGACTTTGAGCTTCTTGTACATCGCGCGACCGAGCGTGTTCTTCGGCAGCATGCCCTTCACGGCGATTTCGATGACCTGCTCCGGGTGGCGCTCAAGCGCCTGCGCGAGCGTTTCGGTCTTCAGGTTGCCGATGTGGCCGGTGAAACGGTGATACAGCTTATCGTTCAACTTGTTGCCGGTGACGTGGATCTTTTCGGCATTGATGACGATGAGGTAGTCGCCGGTGTCGACGTGCGGGGTGTAGACGGGCTTGTGTTTCCCGCGGAGGCGGCGCGCCAGTTCGGCGGCCAGACGACCCAGGGTCTTGCCCGAGGCGTCGACGAGATACCAGTCGCGTTGGACGGTCTCGTTCTTGGCGATGAAAGTCTTCATGTCAGAACTCTTGAGTGGTTACATGGTCGGGCTGGTTGCGGACGGCCGTTGCGGCTTCGCCGGAACTTCACCACGCGTTGTTTGGGGCGAAAAAGAGGCGGAATGATAGCGGCGGGGCCTGCGCCCCGCAAGTCGGAGGGATCGCCGGCCTCGCCGCGGCCCGAAAATGCGTGCGCGAAGCGATACCCAATGGCTCGCGAAACCACGCCGCTTGCCGGAAGATGGCGGCGTGACCGCCCCCAGCCCGCCCGCGCCCGGCGCCTCCTACGCCATCCCGACCATCGCCGCCCTCGCCGACCAGTGCGTGCAGTGCGGGCTGTGCCTGCCGACGTGCCCGACCTACGCCTTGGAACCGCTGGAAACCGAGTCTCCGCGCGGGCGGATCGCCCTCGCGAAGGCCTGGGACACCGGGCTGGCGGCGCCGACCGAGGCCGGCGAGCGTCATTTCGATCACTGCCTGAGTTGCGGTCGCTGCGAAGCCGTGTGCCCGGCGGGAGTCGAATACGACGCCATTCTGACCCGAGCGCGCGAACAACAGCGCGAAAGACGCGGCCCAGGCGGGCGTCAGCGCATCGCGGAGACACTGGCCGCTCGTCCTGGCCTGCGCCGCCGCCTGTTCGCGGTCTACCGTCGCCTCTGGCCCTGGCTGCCCGCGGGGCTGCGCTTGGTGCCGCGGCCTCATCCTGAGCCGCCCCGCCCTCATCGGCCCGAACCGCCATCGCGACCGGCCGCCGACGGCCTGACTCCGATCGCGGTCTTCACCGGCTGTTTCGCCGAGCAATACGAGGCCCCCGCTCGGGTGGCGCTGACGCGATTGTTGCGAGCGCTCGGAATGCGCGCGTCTTTCGACGAAACGTCGCTGTGCTGCGGTGCGCTGCACGCGCATGCCGGCGACTTGGATCGGGCAAGAGAACTTCAAGGCGCGGTGATTGGCGCCTTTCAATACGACGATATCGTGCTGTGCCTCGCCACCGGCTGCCATGACGCCCTTCGCGAGAACCTTGGCGATCGCGTCGTCGATGCCCTGACCTTTCTCGCCGAGCGCGCCGATGCGTTGCGCTTCGCGCCCGGTGCCGAGCGCATCGCGCTGCATCTGCCCTGCACCCAGCGCAATGTCGCCAACAGCGACGGCGCCCTGCGCAGCCTGTTGGCGCGCGTCCCCGATCTGGAGGTGGTCGAACTCGACGCGGGTTTCGGCTGCTGCGGCGCCGCGGGGACGCAGATGCTCAACGACCCGGAACGCGCGGCTCGCTTCCGCCAGCCCTTGCTCGACCAACTGGCTGGGAGCGGCGCGACCCGGCTGCTCAGCGCGAATATCGGCTGCCGGTTGCATCTGGCCAACGGCACCGAAATTCCGGTGCAGCATCCGCTGGAGTTCCTGGCCGAACGCTTGCGCTGAGCCGGGCGGCCTCGACAGGGAACGGGAACCCGGCGACGAATCCGGCGGCGAATAAGCGAGCCATTCGGCGATCGATTCGCGATAATTCGCGCCATGAACGCCACGCGCACGCTCTCGCCGCTGGACCGTCTGCTCGCCGACGCCCAGAACGCCCTGGAAACCATCGCCGGATCGCCGCGCGCCGCGCGCCCCAATCCAGGCGAAACCGAAGCCGATGTCGTGCTCGACGAGGCCGAACGCCGGCACGCCGCGGGACTGATGCGCATCAATCACGTCGGCGAAGTCTGCGCGCAGGCGCTGTACGTCGGCCAAGCCGCGGCGGCGCGCGACGAGCGCACCCGCGCGCAACTGCTGGCTGCGGCGCAGGAGGAAACCGATCACCTCGTGTGGTGCGCGGACCGCCTGCGCGAACTCGACAGCCGTCCCAGCCTGCTCAACCCGGTGTGGTACGCCGGCAGCTATGCGATCGGTTTGGCCGCCGGCCTGCGCGGCGACGGTTGGAACCTGGGCTTCGTGGTCGAAACCGAACGCCAGGTCGAAGCGCATTTGAACGAGCACTTGGAAACCTTGCCGCCGGCCGATGCGCGCAGCCGCGCGATCCTCACCGTGATGAAGGACGACGAGATCCGTCACGCCGATCACGCCGAAGCTGCCGGCGCGAAAACGCTGCCGCAGCCGATTCCGACTTTGATGGCGGCAGCGTCGAAGTTGATGAAGACGGTGGCGTATCGGCTGTAGAGCGGGTCTTGTGGGAGGGCCGGAAGGCCCGATCTTCGGCACCCGAAAACACATCGGGTCTTCCGGCCCTCCCACAAAAAAAGCCGGCGAATGCCGGCTTTTTTGGGGCGGTCTGCGAATCACTCCGCCAAATTGCGCCCCTGGTACAACTCTTCGATCTCGCGGCGCAAACGCGCTTCGATCTTCATGCGTTCTTTGAACGAAAGGTTTTTCGCTTTCTCCTCGAACAGATAATTGTCGAGGTCGAAATCCTTCAGATGCATCTTCGTGTGGAACAGATTTTCCTGATACACGTTCACGTCGAGCATCTCGTAGCGCGACTTGATGTTCTTCGCCAAGTAGTCCTGGATCGAATTGATCTTGTGATCGATGTAATGCTTCTTGCCTTTGATATCGCGGGTGAAACCGCGCACGCGGTAGTCCATGACGACGATGTCGGACTCCAGGCTTTCGATCAGATAGTTCAACGCCTTCAGCGGCGAAATCACGCCGCAGGTCGCGACGTCGATATCGGCGCGAAAGGTCGCGATGCCGTTGTCCGGATGCGTTTCCGGGTAGGTGTGCACCGTGATGTGCGACTTGTCCATGTGCGCGACCACGGCGTCGGAAATGATTTCCTTGCCGGCGTCCTTCTTGTCGATCACCGGCTCCTCGGAAATGAGGATGGTCACCGACGCGCCCTGCGGGTCGTAGTCCTGGCGGGCGATATTGAGGATGTTGGCCCCGATGATTTCGGCCACATCGGTCAGAATCTGCGTCAGCCGATCGGCGTTGTACTCTTCGTCGATGTACGCGATGTAACGCTGGCGTTCCTCTTCGGACACCGCGTAACACACGTCGTAAATATTGAAGGACAGCGCTTTGGTCAGGTTGTTGAAGCCTTGCAACTTCAAACGCGGCAGCGGCTTGACCACGGCATCGGTTCCTTAGGGGGCGGAGGTTGGGGGCGCGATTATGCGGCAAACCGGGGGGACTGTCGCGTCGACGGGGGCCGGCTTCCCGGCTGAAGAGCGACCGCTCCGCTGACGGCGGATGCGCGCAAGAACGGCGGCCTTCCGAAGCGATGCGCGACATCGCGAGCGCGGGATGCGGCGACGAAACGGCGCGCGGCCGGCCCTGCGGGATACCCGAGCGAGCGCGGCGAGGCGTTTGCGATCCATGTCGCAAAGCCCTACTCTTGGCTATTCCCCCGTCCTGGCTCACATGAACACGACATCCGTGGCCACTCTGACCCCTCTTCGCCGCAACGCGAACCCGTTGGCGCCGACGATCGCCACGATCGAGCGCTTTTTGTCCCATTGCCATCGTCGGCGCTATCCGCCGCGGACCGAAGTCTTCCGCCCCGGCGATCCGGCCGGAACCCTTTACTACGTGATCTCCGGCTCGGTCAGCATCATCACCGAGGAAGAGGACGGTCGCGAACTGGTGCTGGGCTATTTCGGCGCAGGCGAGTTCGTCGGCGAAATGGGTTTGTTCGTCGAAAGCGACCGCCGCGAAGTAGTGCTGCGCACCCGCACCCCGTGCGAGTTGGCCGAGATCGGTTACGAACGTTTGTATCAACTGCTCGAAGGCCCCTTGGGCGGCGATGCCGCGCAATTGATTTACGCCATCGGCGCGCAACTGTCGCGCCGTCTGCTCGACACCAGCCGCAAGGCCGGGCGCCTCGCCTTCCTCGACGTGACCGATCGCATCATTCGCGCGCTGCACGATCTGACCCGCGAACCCGAAGCGATGAGCCACCCGCAGGGCACGCAATTGCGCGTGTCGCGCCAGGAGCTCGCCCGCCTCGTCGGCTGTTCCCGCGAAATGGCCGGACGCGTGCTCAAGAAGCTGCAGATCGACGGCAAACTCCACGCCCGCGGCAAAACCGTCGTGGTGTACGGGACCCGCTAAGCGATGGCCCCGCACGGGATCTCGATCCCGCCGTCCGAGGCGGACATCGATCTTCGCAACGCCACGCCGGCCGACGCCGACGACGTGGCGGAGCTGCTGACCGCCCTGGGCTACCCCTGCGAGCCCGAGGATGCCGCCGAACGCATCGCGACCATCCTCCATAACGACCGTCAAGCGCTGATCCTGGCCCGCCATCGCGGCGTCGCCTGCGGCTTGCTGTCGTTGGATTTCATGTACTACCTGCCGCTGGGCACCACCACCTGCCGCGTCACCGCCCTGGTGGTGAGCGAAGACGCCCGCGGCCACGGCTTGGGCCGCGCCCTGCTGCGGGACGCCGAACGCCGCGCCCGCCTCGGCGGCGCCGCGCGCCTGGAAGTCACCAGCGCCGGCCATCGCACCGAAGCCCATGCGTTCTATCGGGCTTGCGGGTTCGGCGAAGGCGCGGTGCGTTTCGTCAAATCGCTGGGAGATTGAACCGTGCCCTCGGAGAACACCCCACTGCCGCCGCTGTCGCTGGATTGCCCGAAATGCAAGGCGAAGATGCATCGCCGCGACTACGACATCGCATCGGCCTACCGCTGCGAAAGCTGCCAGGGCCTGTGGTTCCCGATGCTGGAATTCGAACATCTGCGCGAAGACGCGGACGTGGTGGACGTGGGCGACCCCGACACCGGCGCGCGCTACAACAGCATCGACCGCATCCAATGCCCCGCCTGCAAACACCCCTCGCCGCTTGTGCGGATGGTGGACGTGCAGCAACCGCATATTTGGTTCGAGAGCTGCAAATTCTGCTACGGCCGGTTTTTCGACGCCGGCGAATTCCGCGACTTCGCCGAAGTCACCGTCGAAGATTTCTTCAAACGCTTCAAGGTCGATACTCGGTATTGACCGCTCGCTGTAGGAGCGCCGGAAGGCGCGACTGAAGACCTCGTGCGATCGACGCGATGCGGTGAGGCTGCAAGCCGCAGGCGCGGCCTCATCGCAAAGGCGCATGATTCGATCGCGGGCCGGTTCGAAAGCTGCAAATTCTGCTACGGCCGCTTCTTCGACGCCGGCGAATTCCGCGACTTCGCCGAAGTCACCGTCGAAGACTTCTTCAAACGCTTCAAGGTCGAAACGCGGTATTGACCGATCCCTGTAGGAGCGCCGGCCGTTGTGGGAGCGCCGGAAGGCGCGATCGAAGGCCCCACACCATCGACGATGCGGTAGACGTTCGAGGATGCGGTGAAGTCTAAGCCGCAGGCGCGGCCTCATCGCAAAGGCGCATGATTCGATCGCGGGCCGGCCGCTTTTTCGACGCCGGCGAATTCCGCGACTTCGCCGAAGTCACCGTCGAAGACTTCTTCAAGCGCTTCAAGGTCGATACTCGGTATTGAAACAGCCGCTATTACGGCGAATTTCTCTTTTTCAGACTAGCGGTTTTCTTCTCAGCTTTGGACTTAAGCCTCGCATCGCGATCCGATACGTCGAAGACGATGATGTCGATCCGAGTGCGCAGATCATCCGGCAGGTCCGCAATAAGCATGGCTTCGAGTTCAGCCGCAGTGCCGGGACGCGCCCCGCCGTCCGGGCGAACCGGCATTGGCGAATCGGGATGATCGAACCAGAACACCAAATACAGACCACTACCGTCCGCGGTCCCGGCACTAGCATAGTGTTGAAGCTGGGTGGCCGCTGCGGTCCATAGCTCCGCATTTGAGTCGCGCTTAATTTCGATAGGGAACGTCCAACCCGCATAGCTGAGCAAAGTGATGTCGCTGCGTGTTTCCTCAGCATGCCGCCGCTCAGCCGGTGTATCGGCGATGCCATATGGTTGCATCCGATCGCTTAAACGCAGAATCAAATGATTGCGGCATGTATTTTCGATTTTTGGCGTTGGTGACAGCCCGCGCTTGCCAATATTGTCCCAATATTCTCGCCACGGGCTATCGGCAGAAGTCCGCAGTTCTTGGCGCAGACGAATAAGTTCTTCTCGGGCAATCGCACGTAAGTCCGCCGAGTTCGCCGGCGCCTTACCCGCCAACGCTTCGCGCACTATTTTGGGTAATGGGTGGGTGAACGCTTGATCGCGCGCCAATCGTGCATGTTGGAAACGCGCATGTCTTAGTTCCGAGTGCCATGCGACAAGATCGGGACTCGCGATCAAACGTGCAAGCCATCCCCCGACGGTGGGGCCGGTCATTGCGCCCAGCATTTGGATGGATTTGCGAACCACCTCTTCGCGACTTCCCTTGCGCCGATGCCGAGCAGCCGGATAGTCCGCCGACGGCGAGACCGTTCCGCCTAAAGCGAAGATCAGCATCGCACGCCGTGGGGCAAGCGAATCGTCTTCGGCATCAAACGCATCGATCAGATCATCGGACTCTAACACCAGATCCAAAGTCGCCAATATCGTTCGCGCGCTGGGCAAAACCGCGCCAGCCGCATCGAATGTTTCCGGGTTGAGGGCAAAATCGACATAACCCCACAGGCGCCGTGCTTTGCCTTTGACATCCGGGTTCGCCAAAGCCTCGCCGGAAAGTTCGCGAAGGCGTTCCGTTGGCAACTGCTTGGCGGCGGCGATCAGCGCCTGCCGCAGGGCATACACCGGCAATCCGGGGCGCGAGCGCAGCAGGGCTGGTAACGCCTGTTGCAATATAAGTGTGGCGGTCTCCAAACCAATCAGTGTTGACAGCAAAGCGAGGTGCGTTGCGCCGGCATCGAGCGCGGCACTCCAGAATAGCTGCAATGCCGAGGACGCGGCATCGACGTTCCGGCAGAACCGCTGGGCCGCCCAAGCCTCCAGATGCTTTCGAGGCTTGTTGTATCGAACGTAATGGCTACGCCTCAGTATGGAGATCGAAACTACCAGCGGACTTGCGTTCAGAAATGCATCGTCTTCACGAGCCAGCGCGATATCCAACCCAGCAAACGCTGCGTCTTCGACGAAATAACGATTGTTTCTGGCATCGGCATCTCCAAGCTCGGCAGCACTTG
>JADZBF010000067.1 GCA_020852215.1 Lysobacter sp.
AACGCTTCGCCGGCCTGATCGGGCGAATCGAAGATCCACTTCTCCATTCGCAGGAAATCCTCCATCGCCTTTTTGTCGTCGAGAATATCCACCATACCCACGTATTTCTGCACGAACAGCCGCCAGGGCTTGAGCGTGAGGTAGCACAGATTCATCAAATCCGCCGGCACGTTGCCCAGCGTATCGACGAACAGATCGATATCGAGGCCGCGGGTCCAGTTCGACAGCATGTTGTCGTCGGTGTGGAAATCCACCGGCGTCACCATCGCGATCAGATTCTTGACCTTTTCAGGATGCAGCGAGGCGTAGGTCAGCGAAAACGCACCGCCTTGGCAGATACCGAGCAGATTGATCGCCGGCAATCCATGCGCGTCGCAGACGTGATCCACCGCGCCGTCGATGAAGCGCTCGATGTAATCCTCCAGCGTGAGGAAGCGGTCCGAGCGGTCGGTGTAGCCCCAGTCGATCAGATACACGTCTTCGCCGCGCGCCAGCAGGTTCTTCACCAACGAGCGATCGTCCTGCAGATCGACCATGTACGGGCGGTTCACCAGCGCGTAGCAGATCAGGATCGGTATTTTCGCCGTCGGTGGCGCATCGCCGACGAAGCGATAGAGCACGACTTTGCCGTCGCGCCACACTTCCTGTTTGCGCGTCGCGCCGTAGTGCACGTCGTCCATCTCGCGCAGCGTGGACAGACCCGCGCCGAGCTTCTGCTGCACTTTGGCCGCTTCTTCGGCGAGTTTTTCCGGAGAAAGATCGAAAGGACTGTCGTACATCGTCAGCGCTTCCCGCTCGACTTCGTCGAGGCTGCAGTTTTGGTGTTGGCGGCGGCGATCGGTTTAGGCGCCTCGGGCATCGCCATCGCGATGCTGGGCCGCGCGCTGCGCTTCGCGGTCGCGTGCGTCGTAGCGCGCGAAGACTTGGCGGGCGTCTTCGAAGTCGCTGCGGGTTTGGTCGCCGCTTTGGCCGCAGATTTCGATGCGGCAGGTTTCGATGCAGCAGCTTTCGACGCTGCAGGCTTTTGCGCGGAAGTTTTCTGTACGGAAGATTTTGCGCCGGGCCGTTTCGCAACCGCGGATTTTTTGGCGGCGGGTTTTGCGGCGGCGGGCTTCGCCGCGTCGCGTTTCGGCGCAGACGCGGGTGCGGACTCGGTCGGCTTCGTGGCGACCCCACGAGCAGGCTGCGTCGCGGATGCGTTCGCAGCGGTGCGCGACGACGAACGCTGCCGTCGCAATTCGCGTTCCAATTCGGCGATCTTGCGGTGCGCGCTATCGATCTCGGTGCGCGTCGGCATGCCGAACTGCGCGCACAGCGCTTCGATTTCGCGCTGCACGCCCGCGCGCACGCGCATTTGCGCGTTCACCAGATCGGCGTAGAGCCGCCGGAACTCCGTCGACAGCGCGATGTCGGCGTAAGCCTCTTCGGCGGCGTCGATCCACAAGTCGAACAAGGCGCGCGCCGACTGCAGTTGGCGCCCGGGCTCGCTGCGTTCGGCGAGTTTGCGCTCGAAACGATCGAAGGCATCGCGACCGGCCTGCAGCATCGCGGTGTTGTACGCGTCGTTGGCCTCTTGCAGATCGAGGTGCGCCTGAGCGAAGGCCTGCCAGCGCTCTTGCTGCTCGCGCGCCGGGCCGTAAGCCGGCATGTTCAACCACGCCCGGCCCTCGTCGCGGAAACCGCCGGTCATGCGGCTCGCGAACTCGGTCGCATCGGCCGCATTGCCGCCGAACACGGTCTGCTGCAGCCACGGCGCGATGTTGCGATACCACTGATCGAAGCCGGATTGGCCCGGGCCTTGCATCTGCGCGAACATCGCGGCGAACGGATTCTCTCCGCCTCCCATCGCGCGACGCCATGCGCCGGCCACGTCTTCGGCGCTGGCGGGCCGTCCGGCGAATTGCCCCGCGACCTCCTGCATCTTGCCGAACCATTGTCGCGATTGTTGGGCCATGCGGTCGAACGCGTCGCCGCCGAAAGGCGAAGCGCCGCCCATCATCCCGCCCATTCCACCCATTCCGTTCGTCTCGCCGCGCAGGGCGCGCGCGAGTTGGGACCACTGCGCCATCGCGCTCTGCCACATGTCTTGTTGGGCGGCCGGCGCGCCCGCGCCTGTCGCCGCGCGCATGGCGTCGCTCCAGGTCTGCCAATAGCGTTGCGCCTGTTCGACCGCTTCTCCGGCGTTCATACCGGGAATGCCGAACCCCGCTTGATCGGTCGTACGCATCGCCGCTCTCCGCATCGTGTCGGCGCATCATAACAAGCGTCGGCGACGCGATGACGACGCGCCGGCAGCGGAAGCCTTAGAGCCTGTTCAAAAACTTCCAGCGGGGGTGTCGCCTCCCTTCTCCCCGCAAGCGGTGCGTGTTCTTTTCCTTCTCCCCGCAAGCGGTTCGTGTTCTTTTCCTTCTCCCCGCAAGCGGTTCGTGTTCTTTTCCTTCTCCCCGCAAGCGGGAAACATGCCTTTTCCCTTCTCCCCGCCAGCGGGGAGAAGGTGGCGCAACGCGCCGGATGAGGGGCAGGTGGTACGCTTGATTCGCGTGCTTCCGACCGGGCGCATCAAGCCGTACGAGAAAGGCGCCCCTCACCCGGCCCTTGGCCACCCTTTCCCCGCACGGCGGGGAGAGGGATGAAGGAAGGTACCGGCGAAGGGCCGCCGATCCGCTCGGTAAATGCGCCCGGCGCATGCCTCTTCTGAGATTTTGAACAGGCTCTAAGAGCCTGTTTAAAATCGTCGTGAGCGAAGGGGATTTCGCGCCGCCCGCAGCGCAGAAAGCGCAGTGTACGTAACGGTACATGAGCATTTCGAGCAGCGGACGGCGCGAAAGCACCGAGCGCAGCAGATTTTGAACAGGCTCTTGGGACTTTCCGCGCGGCGCGCCGGGCGGCTTCACCACTTCGGAATGCGCAGCGTCTTGCTGATCATCAGCGAACCGGACAGCGCGTACATCAGCGTCAGCGGATGGATGTTCCAGAACAGCAGTTCGTAGGCGCCGAACCAGAAATCGTCGCCGATGCGGCCATGATCGATCGCCATCACCAGCACCACGACCAGGGCGAGGCTGGTCGGAATCGGCGTGCCTTCGAAATGCGTGACTTTGGGGCCGCCGTCGGACAATTGCTCGGCGGTGACGTTGTAGCGCGCCAAACGGCTCACGCCGCAGCAGACGAAATAACCGAGGATCAGGCTGTCCCAGCCGCCCTGAAGCCCGGTGGCGTAGCCCAGAGCCGCAGGCGCGACGCCGAAGGAAATCACGTCGGCCAACGAATCCAGTTCGCGCCCCAGCGTGGACGAGGATTGCCGCCAACGCGCGATGCGCCCATCCAGGGCATCGAATACGAACGCCAGCGGAATCAACGCGGAGCCCCACAGCAGCCAACGCGGATCGCCGTCCTGCAGCGCGCGCATCGCCAGGAAAATCGCGCCGGTGCCGCACATCGCATTGGCGAGAGTGAGCCAATCCGCGAGGTGGAAATCCCGCAGCATCGAAAAATGACGCGTCATCATCGAAATCCCCTGCGTTCGTCCATCGGGTCAGGGTGCCAAACCCGCCCGCTCCCGGCAAGTACATGCCGCCGGCGAGCGCCCGCTCGCCTCTGGCTGCGGCATGATGTCGTCCACCGCGCTTCATTCGCCGCGCTTCGTTCGCATACGCCCTATGACCGCTCCGCCTTCGACCCTGCTCGCATTGGATGTCTGCTACGAGCGCGACGGCGGCGCGATCGCGGCCGGCATCGCGTTCGAAACATGGACGGCGGCCGCACCGATCGCCGAGTTCGATGCCCGCATCGAAACCCCGCACGCCTACGAACCCGGCGCGTTCTACAAACGCGAATTGCCCTGCCTGCTGCGTGCGCTCGAAGCCTTTCGATCTCTCCCCATCGCCGACGGTCGCGTCATCGAAGCCATCGTCGTCGATGGCTACGTCGATTTGGACGCGAGCGGCCGGCCGGGCCTCGGGCGACGGCTGTACGAAGCGCTCGACGGCCGCATCGCCGTGGTCGGCGTCGCCAAAACGCCTTTTACGGGGATAGAAATGGCGCATGCGGTGCTGCGCGGCGCCAGCGCGCGGCCGCTGTTCGTCACCGTCGCCGGGCTGGAGCTCGATGCCGCCAAACGCGCCGTCATCTCGATGCATGGCCCGCACCGCATCCCGACGCTGTTGAACCGGGTGGACCGTCTCAGTCGGACGGGGTTGGAGCGAATCGGTAAGATGGCGATTCCTTGACCAGCCCCGCGCCCATGAAAGATCGGTTGTTCCTGCTCCGCCCCGACTTCGCGGACGCCGATGCCGGCGACGGCCTCTACTACTGCCCGGCCTGCGCGGAAGTGCGCGGCTTGCTCGATTACCATCCGGAATTGTTGGACCGGATCGATCTGCAGGAAATCGATTATCCGCGGCCGCGGGCCGAGGTCGCCGCGCTGTTGGGCGACCCGCATCCGGGCTGCCCTGTGCTGGTGCTCGCGGACAGCCGCGAAGCCCCCGCAGGCGCGAACATCCTGACCGCGCCGACCGGCCGCCGTTACGTCGATGGCCCGCGCGACATCGGGCTCTATCTCGCCGCGCTGTACGGCTCGGCGAAGCCGCATCCGTAATGCGATAGTTAGTCGCCAGATCATTTCCACGAGGAAAGCCAATGTCAGACGACCTAATGACGCGTTGCGAACGTCGAACTCAGTACAAACTCAACGGGGAGTATGAGTGGCGCTGGAAAGAAGTCCTAGTAAGTGAAGCAACCGGCACGACAAGCAAGAATCTACGCTGCATGCACTGTCATGGGGCTGTTCGTGTCCATCAGAAACAAGTAGCTCACGGCCCACAAGACCATGTGGAGCATTTGTCTCACCAGGACTCAGAGCACTGCAGAGGTGGGCACTATTTCAAAGGTGAGCATCGGTTGTCTTTGCAGCCTGTTGAGTAATGGCGGGAAAAGTGCCTAACAATTCGTTCAATCCGATCGCGTGTAGTGGCATCGACCATGTGCTTTACGCAACGCTCAAAGAGCGTTAGCGGAAATCTGCCGAAGGTTTCGACCCAGCGCAGAACCACCCCGCGATCAAGCCGCATCCCAGACGCATTGCCCGGATTTGGTTTTCTTGCGGATCGCGTCGAGTCGCGCATCGTGCGCCGCCAGTTCGTCCTCGCTCGGTCGCACGCGCGGGCGCGATGCGGCATCCGTCGCCGGCAAGGCGTAGCCGGTCTCGCGCCGACGCTCCTCGCTCGCGACCGGCGCCGCGAAGCCGATCTCGCTCTGCCCGGCGGTGAGCGCCAGATACACCTCCACCAGCAACTGCGCATCGAGCAGCGCGCCGTGCAGATGGCGATGGGCGTTGTCGACGCCCAAGCGCTTGCACAGCGCATCCAAAGAATTGCGCTGCCCCGGATAACGCTGGCGCGCCATCTCCAGCGAGTCCTCCACGCGACAGCGATCGCGCATGCGGCCGTACGACGGCCCCAGCAACGATAGTTCGTGATCCAGAAAACCGATATCGAACGCGGCGTTGTGGATGATCAGCTCCGCGCCGTCGACGAACTTCAGAAACTCGTCGGCGATCTGCGCGAATTTCGGTTTGTCGGCGAGGAATTCCAGCGTCAGCCCGGTCACTTCCTGCGCGCCGAGCTCGAATTCGCGCTCGGGATGGATGTATTGCTGATACGTGCGCCCGGTCGGGCGGCGCTCGATCAACTCCACGCAGCCGATTTCGACGACGCGATTGCCCTTCTTCCACTCCAGGCCGGTGGTTTCGGTGTCGAGGACGACCTGTCTCATGCCGATCCGCCCATACGATGCTCGCTCATGCGATGCCTACCCGTTCTTTGAATTTGATCGCCTCGTCGCGCGCCAACGCGTCCACGCGTTCGTTGTCGGGGTCGCCGGAATGGCCTTTGACCCAATGCCATTCGATGCGATGACGCTGTGTCGCCAGATGCAGGCGCTCCCATAAATCGCGATTCTTCACCGCATCGCCGCCGGCGGTTTTCCAGTGCCGGCGCAGCCAGTTCGGCAACCATTCGGTGATGCCCTGGCGCACGTATTGCGAATCGGTCCACACGCTCACCGCGCAGGGTTCGGTCAGTGTCTCCAAACCGACGATCGCCGCCATCAATTCCATGCGGTTGTTGGTGGTTTGCGCTTCGCCGCCGGAGAGTTCGCGTTCGCGTTCGCCGTAGCGCAGCAGCGCCGCCCATCCGCCCGGGCCGGGGTTGCCCAGACACGCGCCGTCGGTATGCAGTTCGACCTCTTTCACGAGGCGCTCCTGCGGCGTCGCGTGTCGGTTTGCTCGACCCGCACGCGCAACGCGGCCGGCACTTGATCGGTGAGCGGACGCGGTTTGCGCTGGCGAATCAGCGTCATCGGAATGGTGCGTTTATCGGCGCGCTGGACATAGGCGGCGCGCAAGCCTGCGCCGGCCTGCGGCAATTCGGACAGTTCCATCGCCCACTGCGGCCCGATTCCCTGCGCGTAAGGCTCCGGGGCGAGGCCGACATCGCGCAGCAATTGGCGCAGATGCGGCGCGTCCGCGCCGCGCAAACCGCGGCCTTGCCAGCGCAGGCGGTACGGCGAAATCGGATTCAAGGCCAGCAGATGCAAACGGCCGCCGGGCACCAGTGCGCGCGCGCATTCGGCGAGCAACGCGCCGCTGCCGGCGTTGCGCAATGAGGTAACGTGCTGCAACACCACCGCGCCGAGCGATTCGGTGGCGATCGGCAGCGGCAAACGGCACAAAATCGGCCCGCGCCAGCCTTCGGCGGAGATGCACAAGCGCAAACCGCGGCCGATATTCGCTGCGGCGAGATCTGCGGCCAGACGCTTCTCATCGTCCGTGTTCGCATCGTTCGCGTCCGACGCCGCCTTCGAGCCGACGGTGGGATGCTCGTACGAGACCGCATTCGATCGCCCGCTTGTCGGCCCATTCGCCGGTCCGATCCACAGCCACGGCAAACCGGCGTGGGTGTTGCGCAGCGCTTCGGCGATCAAGCCTTGCTCGCTATCGAGGATCGCCTGTCCCGCCGGGCGCTCGAACCATTGCGCCGCGGCGTCGAGATCGTGAAGGCGGCGATAGGACAGGTCAGACATGCCGACATTGTAAGCTGAGGGCTCCCGCCGTCGCCCGCCCACGCCTCCAACCGAAGGATCGTCGCCTCATGCGCCTCTTGCCGCTGCCCGCCTTCGACGACAACTACATCTGGACATGGGCGGACGATGACGGCCGTGCGTTGGTGGTCGATCCGGGCGATTTCGCCCCGGTCTTCGCCGCGGCCGACGCCGGCTTACGGCCGGAAGTCGTCTTCATCACCCATCACCACGGCGATCATGTCGCCGGACTGGCCGCCTTGTGCGAACGCTGGCCGACGCTGACGATCTACGCGCCCGAGGATGCGCGCATCGCCGATCCGTCGGGCTGGACAGAATCGGGCTCGACAGAATCGGGCTCGATCGCATTCCATCGCGTCGGCGAGGGCGATATTGTGGATGCGCTCGGCCATCGCTTCGACGTGCTGAGCGTCCCCGGCCACACCCGCTCGCACATCGCCTTCGTCGAACGCGACGCGGCGGCGCCGCTGCTGTTCTGTGGCGACACCTTGTTCAGCCTGGGCTGCGGGCGTTTGTTCGAGGGCAGCGCCGAACAGATGCTGGCGTCGCTGGACCGTCTTGCCGCGCTTCCCGGCGCAACGCGCGTGTGCTGCACGCACGAATACACGCTGGCCAACGCCAAATTCGCCGCCGCGGTGGATCCGGACAACCCGCGCCTGCACGCGCGTATCGCGCAGGCGCGCGCCCAGCGCGATGCGGATCTTCCGACCTTGCCCATCACCATCGCCGAAGAATGCGCCGCCAATCCCTTCCTGCGCAGCGACAGCGCGGCGATCCGGGCGAGCATCGCGCAGCGTTTGCAGCGCTCGCCCGCCGAGATGAGCCGGCTCGACACCTTCGCGGAATTGCGCCGCTGGAAGGACGGGTTTCGCTGATGTTTTTCGCTGATAGCCCCCGCTGAGGCTTGCGCTGACGGCTGAGGCCGCTCTCGGCTCGCGAGTGCCCCCCCCTCATCGTTCCCGATCGCCTCGAACCGCCGCTGTTCCTACCCACCATACGCCTGCCCCACCATACGGCAGCCCATGGCGCGGGACGCATGGCACACTAGCGACCCGTTCGATATTCCGAGACGACGAGACCAGCATGGGATTTCTCCAAGGCAAACGCGCCCTCATCACCGGCATCGCCAGCGAACGCTCGATCGCCACCGGCATCGCCGAAGCCATGCACCGCGAAGGCGCGACGCTGGCCTTCACCTACCAGAACGACAAGCTCAAGACGCGGGTCGAGAAGGCGGCGGCGGAATACGGCTCCGATATCGTGCTGCCGCTGGATGTGTCCGAAGACGCGCAAATCGAGGCCTGTTTCGCCGAGCTGGGCCAACGCTGGGACGGTTTCGACATCCTGATCCACGCCATCGCCTTCGCGCCCCGCGAAGCCATCGCCGGCCAGTTCCTCGACGGGCTGACGCGCGAGAATTTCGCGATCGCGCACGAAATTTCGGCGTATTCGCTGGCGGCCATGGCGAAAGCGGCCCGCCCGATGATGACCGGACGCAATGGCTCGATCCTCACCCTCACCTATCTGGGCGCCGAACGCGCGCTCGCCGGCTACAACGTCATGGGCGCGGCCAAAGCCAGTCTGGAATCGACGATGCGCTACCTGGCCTACAACCTCGGCCCGGAAGGCACCCGCGTCAACGCGATTTCCGCGGGGCCGATCAAGACTCTGGCCGCTGCGGGCATCGGCGGCTTCCGCAAGATTCTCGGCCACGTCGAGCAAAACGCGCCGCTCCGCCGCACCGTCACCATCGAAGACGTGGGCAATGTCGCCGCCTTCCTGTGCTCGGATCTCGCGGCCGGCGTCACCGGCGAAGTCACTTACGTCGATGCCGGTTACAACATCCTGGGCATGACCGGTCTCGACGGCGATTGAACGCGCGCGATGCGAACACGCTTCGCATCCCCGAACGCAACGAAGCCCGGCATCGCCGGGCTTCGTTGTTTTAAGAGCCTGTTCAAAATCTTCCAGCGGGGGTGTCATCCCCCTTCTCCCCGCAAGCGGGGAACATGCCTTTTCCCTTCTCCCCGCAAGCGGGGAGAAGGTGGCGCAACGCGCCGGATGAGGGGCAGGCGGTACGCTTGATTCGCGTGCTTCCAACCGGGCGCATGCCTCTTCTGAGATTTTGAACAGGCTCTTAGCGATCCGCCGAGAAGGCGACCGAAATGATGCGCTATCGAAGCGTCTCACGCTTCGGACCGTTGATCGCGATGCCGCCGATCAGAGTCGATCCTCGGCGATATCGATTTTCATCTTCTTGCGCGCGGCATCGACGATGGCTTTCGTGTCCACGTCGCCCAAACGCGGCGCCAACTGCTGTACGAAGCCTTTGCGCTCTTCGTCGGTCACTTCGGCCGCATCGCCGCTGGAAATCTTGGTGACCGCAAAGACCACGTACTGGGCGGGCCCGACTTCGACCGTGCCGTAAGACGGCTTGTCGGCCTTCGGCGCCTGCGCCTCGAAATAGGCTTCGACCGCTTCCGCAGTGGGCATCGGCGCGCCGCGCGGCACCGAGGGCACGTTGGCCATCGGCAGCTTGAGATTCTCCGACACCGCCAGCAGGGTTTCGCCTTTGTTCAAGCGCGCCAACACGGCGTCGGCCTGGGCTTTCGCTGCTTTCTTCGCGCGATCTTCGCGTACCGCAGCGACGACTTGCGGGCCGACTTTGGTCAAGGGCTGCACCGCTTCGGGTTGATGTTCGACGACGCGAATCAACACGCTACGGCTGCCGTCGATTTCGATCGGATCGCTGACCATCCGATCCTGCTTGGCGGATTCCGAGAACGCCGCGCGCATCACCGCCGGATTGCTTGCGATCCCCGTCCCGCGACCGCGCGCGAACGGACCGATGCGCTGCACCGTGAGATTCGCCGCTTTCGCCGCGGGCGCCAGCGACGTCGGGCTCTTCAGCACTTCGTCCACGACCTTGTTGGTCAAATCGTTGAACGCGCGTTCGCGGCCGCTTTCGAGCACCAAACGCTCCAGCTCGGGAAGCGCTTCCTCGAACGACATCGCTTTACCGCTCTTGATCTCGCGTACTTGCACGATGTGATAACCGAAATCGGTCTTGACCGGGCCCGAAATCGTGCCCGCGGGGGTCGCGAACACCGCATCCTCGAACGGCTTGACCATCTGACCGTTCTGCGCGATCCAACCCAAATCGCCGCCGGTCGTTTTGGAGCCGGCGTCGTCGGAGTTCTGGCGCGCCAGCGTCGCGAAATCGGCGCCGCCCTTGGCCTGCTGCAACAACGACTGGGCGCGGGTTTCGGCCGCCTTCTGTTTCGCCGCATCGGCGCCGGCATCCACGGCGACCAGGATATGCGAGGTCATGCGCTGCTCAGGTTCGACGAAACGGGCTTTTTCTTGCTCGAAGCGGGTCCGCAACTCTTCCTCGTCGCTGATATCCGGCATGGGCAAAGCGCTGCCGTCGATCTCGACGTATTCGAGCGTCACTTGTTCCGGCGAACGAAAATCGTTCTGGTGCGCCTTGTACCACGCGGCGATCTCGGCAGCCGGCACCGGCGTGTTATCGGCAGCGGGCGCCGACAGCGTGAGGAACGACACATCGCGCGTTTCTCTCAACAAAGCGATCAAGCGCAGCGTCTCGCTCTTGGTCAAGAACGCAGAACCCGACAAACGCGCGGCGATCAGGCTCTGCTGCAGACTTTGCCGGATCTCTTCTTCGAACTGTTTCGACGTGCGCGCGGGATTCATCGACGACAACGCCAGTCGATAACGCTGCACGTTGAACTTACCGTCGACCTGGAACATCGGGATGGACGCGATGTAATCCTTGACCTGCTCGTCGCCGATGGCGAAACCGGCGTTCTCGGTCGCGATCCGCATCACGGTCTGATCGATCAGGCTATCGAGAACCTCGCGCTTCTTCTCCATCGTCTCGAAACGTCGGCTATCGAAGGCTTCGCCCTGCGCTTGACGCTGTTGCTGGCGCGCTTGCTCGAAAGACCGACGGAAATCGTCCGCAGCGATCTCTTCGGCGCTCCAGAAGATCTTGCGCACGATCCACCAGTCCGGCGCAGAACGCCACCATGCCGGCGGCGCTTCGATCTTCGCGGCGAAGGTATCGTTGCGCTGGAACAGGTACTGCTCCATGCCGAAGAAGGCGAAGGGGACGATCAGCAACCCGAGAACGACGGTAGCGATCCAGCCTGAGGATTTATCGCGGAGTGCTTGCAGCATTGGCGGTCGGGGCCGAAAGGTGAGCCGCTAAGTGTAGCCCGAGCCGGGCCAAGCCGGTATCTCTCGCATTCGATCGGTCGGCGTCATCCGCACCAGGGCTCCGGAACGAGAACCTATCGACACAAAAAAAGCGCCTTACGGCGCTTTTTCGGCCCCTGGGGGGCTGGCAGCGAGGCTGCCGAATGAATGGCGGAGTGGACGGGACTCGAACCCGCGACCTCCGGCGTGACAGGCCAGCATTCTAACCGACTGAACTACCACTCCGCGCTGAAAACTTCGCTGAAACTTTTTATCGGACTCGCACCCGGCCAAGTGGCTCGGTAGCGAACCGACGGTCGGTGAGTTTAGCTAAAACCGACCGGCGGGTGAGGCTTCTCCCTGGTGGGTGCTGAGGGGGTCGAACCCCCGACCCTCTCCGTGTAAAGGAGACGCTCTACCGCTGAGCTAAGCACCCCGATGGGATGAGCCGCTTAGTTTACGGCATCCTTCAGTGCTTTGCCAGCCTTGAAGGTCGGATTGTTGGAGGCAGGAATTTGAATCTCCTCGCGGGTCTTCGGGTTGCGGCCCACGCGCGCGGCGCGCGAACGGACCACGAAGCTGCCGAAACCGACCACGCTGACGGTATCGCCTTTCTTCAACGCTTGGGTGATAGCGGCGACCGTCGCATCGAGCGCACGCCCGGCGTCGGCTTTCGAAATGGCGGCGCCTTCGGCGATCGCGTCGATCAACTCGGCTTTTTTCATTGGGGGACTCCGTATAAGGGGAAGGAAGAGCGACTGCGAACGACTCGGATCGTATCCGCTGACGCGTTGCAAACGTCGGCATCGAAAGAAGCGCGATGCGACGCGTGTGTTTGGGCCGACGTTATACCAGCGCGAAACCGGCGGCGCAAGGAAATCGCGCCGGTAAGCCCGCAAAAAAACGTTCCAAAAAACATGCGTTCATGCGAGGCGCACGATCGCGTCAATGCTTCACTTCGTCGAACGGTTGCGGTGCCGTCGTCTTGTCCGCATCGTGTGCGCCGCTTTCGCGTTTCGATTCCGCGTCGGTCGGCGCGATCGGACGCTCCAACGCCAGATCGAGCACTTCGTCGATCCAACTCACGGGCACGATCTTCAATTTCTGCGTCACCGTCTTCGGCAGATCCACCAAATCTTTGCGGTTCTCCTCGGGGATCAACACGGTGCGGATGCCGCCGCGCAGCGCCGCCAACAATTTTTCCTTCAAACCGCCGATCGCCGTGACTTTCCCGCGCAAGGTAATTTCGCCGGTCATCGCCACGTCCGCGCGGACCGGCACTTTGGTCAACGCCGACACCAAAGCGGTGGTCATCGCGATGCCCGCGCTCGGGCCGTCCTTGGGCGTGGCGCCGTCCGGCACGTGCAAGTGAACGTCGAGCTTTTGCAGGAAGTCGACGTCGATGCCGAGCCGTTCGGTGCGCGCGCGCACCACCGACAACGCGGCCGATGCCGATTCTTTCATCACATCGCCGAGCTGACCGGTGAGAATCAACTGTCCCTTGCCCGGCATCAGCGTGCACTCGATCTGCAGCAAATCGCCGCCGACTTCGGTCCAGGCCAAGCCCGTGACCATACCGACTTCGTTGTCGTTCTCCGCGCGGCCGAAATCGAACCGACGCACGCCGAGATATTTTTCGAGATTCTTCGAATCCACGGAAACCGTGAGCGTCGACTTCGCGTTCTTGGAAATCTTTTCGGCTTTCTCGCTTTTCGCCGACTTCGCACTCTTCGAGGCCACGGCGGCTTTGGAGGCTTTCGCGGTTTTCTTCGTCGCCTGCTGCGGACCCGCCAACGCGATCTCCTTCACCACCTTGCGGCAAATCTTGGAGATTTCGCGTTCGAGGTTACGTACGCCCGATTCGCGCGTATAGAAACGCACGATGTCGCGGACCGCGGTTTCGGCGATCGTCAACTCCGCCTCTTTCAAGCCGTTCGCCTTCAACTGCTTGGGCAACAGATAGCGCATCGCGATGTTGAGCTTCTCCTCTTCGGTGTAACCCGGAATGCGGATGACTTCCATGCGATCGAGCAAGGGGCCCGGGATATTCAACGAATTCGACGTGGCGACGAACATCACTTCCGACAGATCGAGATCGACTTCGAGGTAATGATCGTTGAAGGCGTTATTCTGTTCGGGATCCAACACTTCCAGCAACGCCGCCGACGGGTCGCCGCGGAAATCCATCGACATTTTGTCGATCTCGTCCAACACGAACAGCGGATTTTTGCTCGCGACCTTATTCAAGTTCTGCACGATCCGGCCCGGCATCGAACCGACGTAGGTGCGGCGATGCCCGCGAATTTCCGCTTCGTCGCGCACGCCGCCGAGCGACATGCGCACGAACTTGCGATTCGTGGCCTTGGCGATGCTCTGCCCAAGCGAGGTTTTGCCCACGCCGGGCGGCCCGACGAGACAGAGAATCGCGCCTTTCATCTGCTTCACGCGGGTCTGCACCGCGAGATATTCGAGGATGCGCTCTTTGACTTTCTCCAAACCGTAGTGGTCGGCGTCGAGCGTGTCCTGCGCGACCTTGAGGTCTTTACGCACTTTCGAGCGTTTTTTCCACGGCACGCCGAGCAACCAATCGAGGTAATTGCGCACGACCGCCGCCTCGGCCGACATCGGCGACATCTGCTTGAGCTTGTTGAGCTCGGACTTGGCCTTGGTTTCCACCGGCTTGGGCATGCCGGCTTCGGCGATCTTGCGGGTAATCTCGTCGATATCGTTCGGCGCGTCGTCGAGCTCGCCCAGTTCCTTCTGGATCGCTTTCATCTGCTCGTTGAGGTAGTACTCGCGCTGGCTCTTCTCCATCTGCGA
>JADZBF010000068.1 GCA_020852215.1 Lysobacter sp.
CAACGAGCAGATCGCCAAGGAATTGAATATCTCGCTCAACACCGTCAAGACGCACGTCGCGCATCTGTTCCGGAAACTGGGCGCAGGCAACCGCACCTCGGCGCTGGCGCGAGCGGAGACGCAAGGCTTGGTCTGAAACGAGACTTCGGTCGCATCGCCGCGCGGCCATGCGCCTGCGGAGGCTCAAACATCACTCTTTCGGGTGATAGAAGGCCTCGGCGATTTTCACGATGATGCGGTCTCCGGACTGCCCGGAGCCGTGATCCCCGAGACTCGCCATGAACGCTCCCTTCGCATCGCTCGCACGCACGATCGTCTGCGCCATCGTATTGCTGTTCTCCGCCGCCACCGCCGCTTACGAAGGCGATGCTCCGCTTTCCAGCGAAAGTTACGGGTACGGGCGTCAGTACAGAAATACCGAAACCGCCGATTTCCGCCACTCGATTCCGATCGAAGTGCCGACCTATCTCGACGCGGAACCGTCGCTCTCGCTTGACTACAGCTCCGCGAGCGGCAACGGCGTGTTGGGGATGGGCTGGACGCTGACGGGCGTGCGCAAGATCGAACGTTTCAGCGTGCGCAAGGGCGTCCCAAAATACGACGCGAACGACGTGTTCTATCTCGACGGGCAGGAATTGGTGCCCTGCACCACCGCGAACGTCAGTGTGAGCTGCGCCTACGGCGGCACGCACTTCGCGAAAGTCGAGAATTTCGAGCGCATCACCTTCACCGCGGCCACGAACGAATGGCGTATCCACCAGAAGAACGGCAATACGATTTTCCTCAAATCGCTGACCAACCCGGCGCGCGTCTGGGTCGTTTTCGCTGAAGTGAATCGTCGAGGCGCGCAGACGGATTACTCCTGGGGCAACATCAGTGCGGTCACCGATCATCCGTATCTGCTCGCGATCGCGTACGGCCCGTTCGGCGGCCATCGCGTCATGTTCAGATACGAGACGCGCCCGGACCCGATCCAATCGGCGATCGGCTCGGCCACGCTGCAGACGATCGGGCTGCGCCTGTCGCAGATCGTCGTGCAATCGCACGGCTACGTGCGCCGCGGCTACAAACTGACGTATAGAAACAACTTCGAATACACCGGCGTTTCGATGCTCGCCAGCGTGCAGCAATACGGCTCGGATCTGACCTATGACGCCAACGGTCTCATCGCGAGCGGCTCGACGCTGCCGGCCACCACCTTCGGTTGGCAGGGCGACAGCGTCGGCCTGCAGGGCGCCGCCAACGGTCCCGGCTATCCGGCGGTCAGCGTGGGCGCGACGGGATTGACCACGCTGGGTTCGCAGCGCTGGCTCGCGGACATCGACGGCGACGGCCGCATGGACTTGGTGCGCAAGGACAGCGGCACGACCCTGTACTGGTCGCGCTCCAACGGCGCCGGCTGGGACGCCATGCGGTCGCAATCCGCCGGCATCCACGGCAACGGCGTCTTGCGCTGGATGGCCGATGTCAACGGCGATGGCCGTGCCGATTACGTCACAAAAACAGGCGACAACAACATCCATTACAACCTGTCGCAAGGGCGGTTTTCGTTCGCCCCGGGGGTCACGCAGAACATCGGCATGGGCATCGGCAACACCAGCGCGACATGGATGATCGATCTCAACGGCGATGGTTACGCCGACTACATCACGCATGTCCTCAACGCCGGTACGCCCTGCGTCGTCTATACGCTCGGCGGACCGGGCGGTTTCGGCCCGCGCAAGGACAATTGCACCGGCATTCACGGCCTCGGCGCGTATCGTTGGTGGGCCGACGTCAACGGCGACGGCGCGCTCGATTACAACGCGAAGAACAACGACGGCAACCATCATTGGAATCTGTTCGATCCGAAAACCGGCACGTTCCTGCCCGGCAAAAGCCAAGCGGGCATGCACACGCAGGGCAACTTCCTGCGCACCATGATCGATATCAACGGCGACGGAAAGGCCGACTACGTGGTCAAGAACACCGACGGCTGCATTTATTGGAATCTGTCCAACGGCATCGGCTTCGGTCCTCCGCAGAACCAATGCGGATTGATCGGCGGCGCGGGCGCGGCGGCGTTCGCCGACATCAACGGCGACGGCAAGGCCGACTATGTCCAGTTCCGGCAGGGCACGACTCTCGGCGCCAACACCAACTACGTCTGGCATTTGTCGACCGGCAACGGGTTCACTTCGGCGTATTCCAGCTATCTCACCTTCAATTACATGCCCCCCTCCACGACGACGACGCTCGGCGGCCTGCTCTTCGGCGATGTCGAGGGCGACGGCAAGAACGACGTGATCGCCGTGTTCGGCGATGGCGTGTACCGTCCGGTCAAGGCCGTGTCGGGCTCACGCCTGATGGCGTCGATCGCGAATGGTTACGGCATGACCACCACCATCTCCTATCTGGGCTCGAATCAGAACGGGCTCGCGCATCTCAACAACCCGCCGCCGATGTACACCGTGAGCCAGATTTCGGTGAACGACGGCCGCGGCAACGTCGCGACGACGACCTACCGCTTCGGCAACGG
>JADZBF010000069.1 GCA_020852215.1 Lysobacter sp.
CGCCACCGTGCGCGATTATTCCGACGCCGTGCTGCGGCATCGCGATGCGGTGCGTCCGCTGCTCGCGGCCACGGCGACGCATCAACGTCGGCATATGCTCAATCTGCTGGCGGCGTTGAACGACGCCGCGCTGCGCGAATTCGTGGTCGAAGTCGTCGAGTTCGCCGCCTCCAGCAGCAAGCAGGCGCGCGCGGCGGCCGAACCCTTGGTGCTGCGCTGCGCCGACGCGGCGATCGAGCCGCTGAAAGCGCTCGCCGCGAGCGGCAGGCCGGAGCAGCGACAGCACGCTTTGCGCCTGCTTTGGACCTTCGCAAGCAAACGCGACGACGAAACGTTGCGCACGTTCGCGCGCGCGACCGCCGCGGCCGACAAGGCCGCGACGGTGCAATCCTTGGTGCAGGAATGGGACGCCGCGGTCGAGGACCACGCGGCGATGGACGCCTACGAATACGACGTGCCGGAGATCGCGAGCTGGGTCGTCGCCGCGACGCCCGCGTTCGACGCTGCGCTGAAACGTTTGTGGAACGAGATCAATACGTCGATCGAGCGCAGCAACAAACAGGCGCGCGAGCATTACGAGCGCGGCAAAGCGCAGGGCCACAACTGGCGCCTGCATCAGGAACCCGAATTTTCCGGCTACGATTTCGAAAACCTGCGCAATTACCTGGCCGGCGCGCAGCCGCGTTGGCGCGGCGAACACCGCCAGCGCACTGTGTACTGGCAGCATGCAGGCCCGGCCCTGCAGAAGTTGGCTGGCGACGCCGTCACCACCCCGGTGGCGTTGACGAAACTGCTGAATTATTTCGGCCTGCTGGGCGATCGCGACCGCACGCCGAACTACGTCGCCGTCAACGCGTTCAACGCGCTGCATCGTGCGACCGGAACGCCGACGCTGTTGGAGCTCGCGAAACTCGTCGAGCCCTTCGGCGTCGATGCCAACGGCGTGCTCGGCGCGTACTGCTACGGCTGGAATTCGGTGCTGGGCAAGGACTGGCCGAACGAGGCGGTCTGGCCGTTCTTCGCGCATCACCTGGACGTGCTGGAACACCGGCTGCGGATGACGTCCGGCCACGATTATTCCTTCGATCGCAAGGGCCTGTTCCGCGCGGTCGCGACGTTCCCCACGCCGCCAGCCAGCCTGATCAACGCGATGTTCGATCTCGCATTGGGCACCGCGAAGAGCGAACGCGCGCCCGCGCAGGTCGCCTTGTCGAATCTGCCGGGCAAGGAGGCGCGCATCGTCGCCGCACTGGAAGACGGCAAATCCGAAGTGCGCGCGGTCGCCGCGCACTGGCTGCATGCGCTGCGCCACGAACCCGCGATTCCCGCGCTGGAAGCGGCGGTGGCGAAAGAGAAGCACGATGTCGCGAAGGGCGCGATGCTGGACGCGCTGCAAGCCTTGGGGCGCCCGGTCGAACGTTATCTCGACCGCGATAAGCTCGCGGCCGAAGCGCGCAAAGCGCTGGCGAAAGACGCGCCCAAGGATTTGGCGTGGTTCCCGTGGGCGGCGTTGCCGGCCGTGCATTGGGCCGATCACGGCGAAGCGGTGCCCGACGACGTGCTGCGTTGGTTCCTGGTGCAGGCGGTGAAACAGAAATCGCCGGAACCCAATGCGGTCTTGCGCAAATACTGCGGGATGTTCGCGCCGCGCGAACGCGAAGCGTTGGGGCAATGGGTGCTGGAGACGTGGATGGCCGAGGACATTCGGCCGATCGCGCCGGAAGCGGCGATGAAACAGGCGCAGTCGCACGCGCAGGCGATGCACGGTTACATGAACAGTCATCCGCAGTACTACAAGGACGATCCGAACTTCGGCAAATCGGTGGAAGAACTGGTCGCCGCGTATTTGCCGGGCTTCCTGCGCCAGCCGGCGGGTTCGGCGATCGGCAGCAAGGGTCTGCTCGCGGTCGCGGCCGCCTGCGCGGCCGAGCGCGCCGCCGCGCCGACCGGCCGTTATCTCAAGGAGTATTACGGCACGCGCGCCGCGCAGGGCAAGGCGCTGATCGCGATGTTGGCGTGGATCGAGCATGCCACCGCGACGCAATTGATGCTGTCCATCGGCAGCCGCTTCCGCACCAAGAGTTTTCAGGAAGAAGCGACGCGACAGGCCGAAGCCTTGGCCGATCGCAAGGGCTGGACGCTGGCGGAACTGGCCGACCGCACGATGCCCAGCGCGGGGTTCGACGAAGGCGGCGTGTTGGAGTTGAGCTACGGCGAACGCGCCTTCGTCGCGAAACTGATGCCGGACTTCAAGATCGAGCTGTTTAATCCCGACGGCAAGAAGATCGCGAACTTGCCCGAGCCGCGCCTCGATGACGACGCCGAGCGCGCCAAAGACGCGAAAAAAGCGCTGTCGAACGCGAAGAAGGAAATCAAGAATATCGCGACGCTGCAGACCGACCGTCTGTACGAAGCGCTCTGCACCGAGCGCGATTGGCCGGCGGAGGACTGGGCGCGCTATCTCAACCGTCACCCGGTGGTGCGCCGTCTGTGTCAGCGGTTGATCTGGTGCGTGGTCGAAGGCGACAAGACGCTGGCGACGTTTCGACCGCTCGACGACGGCAGCCTCACCGACGTGGACGATAACGCCATCGAATTGCCGGCCGACGCGCGCGTGCGCATCGCCCACGATTCCAATCTTGATGCCGACACCGTCGCGCGTTGGCAGCAACATTTGCTCGACTACGAAGTGAAGCCGTTGTTCCAGCAGCTCGGCAAGGGCACTTATGCGCTGCCGGAGAACCGCCGCAAGGACACGGCCATCGCCGATTTCGAGGGCCATTTGATCGAAGCCTTCGCGCTGCGCGGGCGTGCGTTGAAACTCGGTTACACCCGCGGCCCGGCGGAAGACGGCGGCTGGTTCCATGTCTACGAAAAACGTTTCCCGACGTTGGGCTTGAATGCGACCATTGAATTCACTGGCAATCCGCTGCCCGAAGAGAACCGCACCGTCGCCTTGCTCAAGTTGAGTTTCTCGCCCGCGGGCGAGAGCGGTTGGCAACGCGGCGAAACCGCGCTGGAAGACGTGCCGAAAGTGCTGTTGTCCGAGTGCTACAACGATCTGCGCCTGATCGCCGCCGACGGCAGCGGCTACGACGCCGAGTGGCAAAAGAAGAGCGAGTATTGAGATGAACGCGACCGCGCGAACCACGCCGCAATACAACCCGCAAACCATTCTCCGCGCCCCCGCCGAGCGCGTCTACGCCGACGAATTGGCCAGGCTGGCCGAACGCGACAGCGGACCTCGCCCGGATGGTTGGAAGCTGTCGCCGCGCGCGGTGCGCAGTTTCATCGTCGGCGACGACAAACTCGGCATTCGCCGCAAGTTCTACGGCGACGATGCGCTGATCGACCGCTGCATCGTGACCTTGATGAGCAGTCGCGGATTGTTGCTTGTCGGCGAGCCCGGCACCGCGAAGTCGATGCTGTCGGAACTGCTGTCCGCGGCGATTTCGGGCGATGCGTCCTGCACCGTGCAGGGCACTGCCGGCACCACCGAAGATCAAATCAAATACGCCTGGAATTACGCATTGCTGCTCGCCGAAGGCCCGTCGCTGCGCGCCTTGGTGCGCGGCCCGCTGTACGACGCGATGCGGAACGGCTTGCTGTGCCGGTTCGAGGAAATCACCCGCGTGCAGCCGGAAATCCAGGACTGCCTGATCGGTCTGCTCTCGGACAAAGTGCTGCATGTGCCGGAACTCGA
>JADZBF010000070.1 GCA_020852215.1 Lysobacter sp.
GGCCGGCTTCGCCGTTCGTGTCGGCTCCTGCCGGCACAGTCAAGTCGCGAGTCCGGCGCCTGTCCGGCCTCGCTCCCGACGCCCGCCCGCTTGCGGGCTGAACAGCGAAGCTGGCCCTGAGCTCCGCGAAGGGTGAGCGCACAGCGCGAATCATCAATCGCTTACGCGCTCGCTTCGTCGTCGCAGCCATCCTTGGCTGCGCCAGCAGGCTGTTTTTCAACAGCTTGTTTTTCAACAGCGTGTTTGGCGACGCGCGTACGCGGCGAGCGGCTACACTGCGGCCTTCCCTCCCTTCGATACAGGGACCGCCGCATGGCCCGCACGCTTCGCACGACGCTCATCGCCCTGCTCCTGCTCGTGTTCGGCGCTTGGGTATTTTTCGCGCCGTATCTGACCGTGCGCTCGATGCGGCTGGCCGCGGAAGCGGGCGATGCCGAGGCGTTCTCGCGGCACGTCGATTACCCGGCTCTGCGCGAGAGCGTCAAAGCCGAGTTGTCCGAAGCGATGGGGGCGCAGATCGCCAATCTGGCCGGCGGCAGCGAACTCGGCCGCTTCGGCGCCCGAATCGCGGGCGCGCTCGGCAATCAGGCCCTCGGCCCCGCAGTCGAAGCCCTTGTGCGACCCGAAGCGCTGACGGCCCTGTTCGCCGGACGTGGGCTCGCGGACGAATACGCACTGCTGCCCTCGCCGCCCGCCGATCGCGACGCAGCGTTGGGGAGCGATGTCGCTTCCACGGCTTCGGAAAACGACGACGCATCGACAAGCGGCGATGGGCTTTCCGAATTCGATATCGCCGGCTCGGATCTCCGCGCGACGATGGGCTACGAAGGGCTCGGTCGTTTCGCGGTGAACGTGGACGAGCCTCAAAGCGGACGGCGCATCGTATTGATTCTGACGCGCGAGAAGTTGCTGTGGTGGAAGCTCTCGGCGGTCGATTTGCCCGAGGGCTGATGCGCCGCACGGCATTGCGCGCAGACGCGCGCCGAGTGCGACGGAAACGAGAAAGGCGGGCCTTCGCCCGCCCCCTCATGCACTGAACACCAGCCCATCGACCGGCCTAACAACCACGATCATTCGCCGTTGCGAAGATCGAACGCCGCCGATGCGGCGCTCCGAAACGCTCAGCCGAAGCCTTCAGCCGCGGCAACCCTGCAACCGGATGCGCTGCCCGAGTTTCACCGAATAACGCGGGCCCTTGATGCCGTTGGCCTTGGCCAGATCGCCGAGGTCGCAGGAATACTTGCGCGAGATCGACATCAAGGTGTCGCCGCGCGCGACCTTGTGCTGCTTCACGCGCTTGGTCTCGGGTTTCGGTTTGGCTTCGGGTTTCGGCTTGGGCTTGTCCTGCGGCTTGCTCGAGGCGTCGCCGCTCGCGCCTGCGGGCACCGCGGTTCCGTCCACGCCCGTGGCAGTCATCGGCGTGGTTTCGATATCGCCGATACGGACAATAGCGCTGCTGGGGTCGCTGGCGACCAATTGCTTCGCCAACTCCACGCGCGGCCCTTGCACGCAGTTGCGCGCGTACAACCCGGCGATCTGCACGGTCGCGTTGAGATACGTGCCCGAGGGAATCCAGCCGTCGGCTTCGTAACGCGGGTTGAGATTGCGCAGCGCGCGCATGAAGCCGTCACGGGTGCCGACGTTGCCCAGGCAGATCGTCAGTTCGTAGATCGTGGTCGGCCGCGCCAGTTTGATCGTCGTCGGCTTGGCGTCCACTTTCGGGAAGGTCAAACCGTATTCCTTGGGGTGCAGATACAGCCACGCCGCGGCGATCACCATCGGCACGTAGTCCTTGGTTTCGGCCGGGAACTGGTTGTAGACGTCTTCGTCCCAGAAATTACGGCCGCCGGATTCGCGATACACCCGCGCCGCCCGGCCTTCGCCGCCGTTGTAGGCCGCCAACCACAGTTCGATGTTGTTGCCGAACTCGGAATAGCGCTCGTTGAGATACGCCGCCGCGGCTTCGGCCGACATCCGCGGGTCGTAGCGCGTATCGAAGCCGGTGCCGTCCGGGCCCAGGCCGAAGCGACGGCCGGTGGCGGGCATGAACTGCAACAAGCCGACGGCGCCCGCGCGCGAACCGATGTGCACGCGGCCGGTGGATTCCTTCGCCATGATGCCGAACAGCAGCGCTTCCGGCAGGCCGTTTCGCTGGAACGCGGGCGACATCTGGTGGCGCAGGTATTGGTAGTTCTCGTGGCTTTGGACCAGCGAAACGCGCATGTCGGTCAGCCAACGGCGGATGCCGGCCTGCACCGCGGGGTTCATCTGCACCATGCGCACGAAACGCTCGCCGTCGGCGGCCAGCAGGGCCGCGGCTTCGGCCGATTGCGGCACGGTACCGGTCGGCAATTCGCCCAGTTCGTCGTCGTCGCCCTCGCCGCCGTCGTCGTCCTTGCGCACCTGCGCATCCGCTTCGGTCTTCAGCAGGCGCTTGTAGCTGGCGAGCAGGGTCGAGATCGGGCAGCCCTTGAGTTTGGTGCAGGCGTCGATGACGTCTTCCATGTCCTCCAGCGCCGAATTGCTCTCCAACAAGCCGTTGGGGTCGGCGTTGCGCACTTTGACCAGCGCATCGCGGTAGCGGCCTTCGGCCCCGGCCATCTTCATTTTCAGCGCTTCGATGTCGCGCTCGCGGCGGGATTGCGCGTGGGCGTCTTGCGCGGGGAGCATCGACAGGGCCAGCCAGGCGGCGACGGGGAACAGAACGGCGCGGGCGAGGCGCCCGGACATCGGAGCGAAAAGAGGCATTTACTGCGGACGGGTCGACGATGGGCCTGCAGGGTAGCCGCGCGGGCCGGCGGCGGCAACCGCCGGAAGCCGGCCTCAGTACGAACTCAACCCGCCGGCGAACGGGACCGCGCGGGGCATTCCCGCATAAAATCGGCAGACCACATCCGAGGATCGTTCATGGACCCCATTCTGGTCGGCAAGGCGGTGACCACCGCCGACAGCGGCAACGTGCACCTGCTGCCGAAGTTCGGCAACCGCCATGGGCTGATCGCCGGCGCCACCGGCACCGGCAAGACCGTCACCCTGATGACCCTGACCGAGAACTTCTCGCGGATCGGCGTGCCGGTGTTCCTGGCCGACGTGAAAGGCGACGTGGCGGGCCTGGCGCTGCCCGGGGCGATGAACGAGAAGATCCAGCAGCGTCTGGCGCTGATGGGTAACCCCGAGTACCGCAACGAAGCCGCGCCGGTGGTGTTCTGGGACCTGTACGGCAAAAACGGCCATCCGGTGCGCACTACGGTCAGCGAGATGGGCCCGACTCTGCTGGGCCGCATCCTCGAGCTGAACGACACCCAGTCCGGCGTGCTCGACATCGTGTTCAAACTGGCCGACGACCGCGGCCTGCTGCTGCTCGATCTGGAAGACCTGCGCGCCCTGCTCGGTCTCGTCGCCGAGGAGCGCAAGGACATCTCCACCAGCTACGGCTTGGTCAGCACGCAGTCGATCGGCGCGATCCAGCGCGCGTTGTTGCGTTTGGAGCAGGAAGGCGCCGAGATGTTCTTCGGCGAACCGGCGCTGGAACTCAGCGACCTGATGCGCACGACCCCCGACGGCCGCGGCGTGGTGAATATCCTCGCCGCCGACCAATTGATTCTGAAGCCGAAGCTTTATTCGAGCTTCCTGCTGTGGCTGCTGTCGGAGCTGTTCGAGAATCTGCCGGAAGTGGGCGATCTGGAAAAACCCAAACTGGTGTTCGTGTTCGATGAAGCGCATCTGCTGTTCGACGATTCGCCGGCGGCGCTGCAGCACCGTATCGAACAAGTGGTGCGCATCATTCGTTCGAAGGGCGTGGGCGTGTATTTCTGCTCGCAGTTTCCCGACGACGTGCCGGACGAAATCCTCGGCCAGCTCGGCAACCGCTTCCAGCATGCGCTGCGCGCGTTCACGCCGCGCGATCAGAAAGCGGTGAAGACCGCCGCGCAGACTTTCGTCGCCAATCCGGCGCTGGACGTGGCGAAAGCCCTCGGCGACCTGGGCACCGGCGAGGCGCTGGTCTCCACGCTGCAGGACAAAGGCATCCCGATGCCGGTCGAACGCACCTTGATCGCGCCGCCGCGTTGCCGCATGGGTGCGATCACCGAATCCGAACGCGCCCAGGTGCGCGCCGGCAGTCCGGTCGGCGGCAAATACGACACTCGCATCGATCGCGAATCCGCCGCCGAAACCTTGGCGAAAAAAGTCGAAACCGCCGCCGAACAGGCCAAGGCCCCGCCCGCCCGCACCCGCGAACAGGACGACGCCGAAGAAGGCGGCCTCGGCCAATCGGTGAAGGACGCGGTGTTCGGCACCAAACGTCGCCAGGGCATGGTCGAAACCATGGCCAAACAGACCGCGCGCACGGTCGGCAATCAAATCGGCAAACAAATCCTGCGCGGCTTGCTGGGCAGCATTTTCGGCGGCCGCCGCTGA
>JADZBF010000071.1 GCA_020852215.1 Lysobacter sp.
GATCCCGCGCTCGCCGCCTCTCCTGACCTCTCTCCCGTTTCGCCCCAAAGGACCCGCCATGAACACGAAACCGCTGACCGCCGCCGCCCTGTCGCTCGCGCTAGCCGCGGGCGCCGCCGTCGCCGCGCCGCTGACCTACAAGATCGACGCCAACCACACCGATGTGGTCGCCAGTTGGAGCCATTTCGGCTTCTCCAACCCGATCGCGCATTTCGGCCAAGTCGACGGCTTCATCACCTACGACCCGGCCAAAGTGGCGGACTCGAAGGTCGAAGTGACGATCCCGCTCGCCGGCCTGAACTCGCACGTACCGGATTTCGACGCGCATCTGCGCAGCGACGATTTCTTCGACGCCGAGAAATTCCCGACCATCACCTTCAAAAGCACCTCGGTCAAAGCCGCCGGTAAAGGCAAATTGACGGTGATGGGCGATTTGACCATCAAAGGCATCACCAAGCCGGTCACGCTGAACGTGACGATCAACAAGGTCGGCGTGCAGCCGATCGCCAAGCGCGAAGCCGCCGGTTTCAGCGCGACCACCACGATCAAGCGCAGCGATTTCGGCGTCGGCAAATTCGCGCCGAACGTCAGCGACGAAGTGAAGCTGTCGATCACCACCGAGTCGATCGTACCCAAGCCCGCGGCGTCCGCGCCGGCTTCGAAGCGTCGGCCGCGATGCGATCGAGAACACGGGCCGCGAAAGCGGCCCGTGTTCGTTTAGGCGCATCGTCGCCGAGTGAATGGACTGGGTTGGGACGAGTTAGGCGCTGTCTCGCCTTTCTTACCCCCTCCCGACCTCCCCCTGCGCTTTGCGCAAGGGGAGGAGGTTGTGTTCGGAAAGATGTTGCATAGGCCTCAGGACGTCGCCTGCTCCGGCGGCGGCGCGTCGAAAACGTACGGCGTCGCCTGTGCCGATGCGCGCGCGCCGAAGGCGGCGACGAAATCGACCAGATGCGGCATCGGCGACAGATCGATCGGGTTGCGGAACGGCAAATGCTCGAGCAGGGCATACAGGCCCAGGTCGAACAGCGCGATCCGGTCCGCGGGCAAAGCCGCATGGATCTCATCGAGGTGCCGGTCCAGCCATGCCAGGCACAGCATCAGACTCGTCCGGCGTTTGCGCGAGGTCGCGTCCGCTGGGCGTCGGCTGACGATCTCGTGGAACACCACCTCGACCTGCGCCGCCATCACGTGCGCCAGTACCTCATGCGCGTTCATCAGCAGCGCTGTCTGCGCCTGTTCGGGCCAGAACACCCGCGTCTCGCCGCCGGGGGTGCTGCGCGCGAGCAGCCGGCAGGCGTTGAGGCTGCCCCAGACGGTGGTCTCGCCCAGCCGAGCGGCAGGCAATTTCAGCGCCGGATTGCCCGCGAACACGGCGGGATCCTCGCTCAGCAAGTCGTGGATGGGCCGCAGCGCGTAGTCCACGCCCAATTCCTCGGCCAACAGACGGACCATGCGGGTGTAGTGCGAACTGCGGCGGCCGATGATGTCCAGCGTGGGCGACATGCGAACGAATCCGGCGATGGGGCGTGCCGCGCATGGTAGCGGCGTCGGAATCCGCTGGCTGGGCTAAAATGCCGCTTCCGCGCAGGACGCCTGCCCATGACCACCCGCCCATGACCGCTCACGCCACGCCCGCCAACGCCCAGCAACGCTACGACGTGCATCGCGGCGACCTGCCGCTGAGTTGCCCGAGCCCGGCGATGGCGCTGTGGAACTCGCATCCGCGCGTGTATCTGCCGATCGAAGCCGAAGGCGGCACCTCGACCTGCCCGTACTGCGGCGCGGTTTACGTCCTCGTCGATTGATCCGCATGCGCGCCTCGCGGTGGCGAGCGCCGCAGCGATCGATGCGCGCGCATCTTGAACGGCCGTCGTTTCCATGCGCCGTTTGACCGTCGTCCAACTGCTGCCCGCGCTGCATTCCGGTGGCGTGGAGCGTTCCACGCTGGAAATCGCCGACGCCCTGGTGCGCGCCGGGTATCGCGCGGTGGTGGTATCCGCGGGCGGGCGGCTGGTGCCGCGATTGGAAGCCTCGGGCGCGGAACACATCGCGCTGGACATCGGCCGCAAATCGCCGCTGACGTTGCGTCATATCGCGCGCTTGCGGCGGATCTTCGCCGAGACCGGCGCCGATATCGTACATGCGCGTTCGCGCTTGCCGGCATGGATCGGTCGGTTCGCGTTGAACGGATTGCCGGAGGCGCAACGTCCGCGTTTCGTCACGACGGTGCACGGTTTGAATTCCCCGTCGCGCTACAGCGCGATCATGGCCCGCGGCGAGCGCACGATCTGCGTGTCGCAGACGGTGCGCGAGTACGTGCTGCGGCATTACCCGGACACCGACCCCGCGCGTCTGCGGGTGATCCCGCGCGGCATCGATCCTGCCGCATTCCCGCGCGCCGCTTCGCCCGATCCCGCGGCGCGCGCGCGCGTCACTGCGCGACATCCGGAATTGCGCGGCGACGGGCCGTTGCTGCTGCTGCCCGGACGCGGCACGCGCTTGAAAGGTCATGCCGATGCGCTGTCCGTGCTCAAGGCGTTGCGCGACGACGGCGTGGACGCGCGATTGTGGATGCCCGGCGCGCGCGAACCCGGACGCGAGCGCTACGTCGCCGAACTGGAAGCCGAAGCGCGCGCGTTGGGCATCGCCGAGGCGCTGACCATCGCGGACGTCACCGACGCCATCGCCGAGGCCTACGCCGCGAGCGACGTCGTGCTGCAGCTCTCGCGTAAACCCGAATCGTTCGGACGTACGGTGATCGAGGCCTTGTCGGTCGGTCGTCCGGTGGTGGGCTGGGCGCACGGCGGCGTCGGCGAATTGCTGCGCGAGTTGTACCCGGAAGGTGCGGTGCCGCCGTTCGATGCCGAAGCGCTCGCGCGCGCGGCGAGGGCGGTGCTGGCGGGAACCGCGTTGAGCGCCGCTTCGGATGAGCCCGACGACCTCCCATCGGCGCGGCTTCCGGCTACGATGCCCGAACGTCTGCGCCGCTATCGTCTCGACAGCATGCAGGACGCCACGTTGGCCTGTTACGAAGAATTGGTATCGACCCCGCGCGCATGACCACGACCGACGCCCCGCACGACGCGCACGACAGCGCGGACAGTTCCTCGCCGCGCGTGGGCTGGCGCTGGGCGCCGTTTTGGGTGCTGGCCTACGTCGCGTTGTGGCCGTTGCCCGGGATCGCGCAAGGCGTGTTGTCGCTCGGCGCATTGATCGCCATCGGCCGATTGCTCTACGTGCGATTCCGCGGCGGCGGCGCTTTGCTAAGCGCGCAGGCCTGGGCGCTGACCAGCGTGCTGTTCTTCGCGTACTGGCTGCCGGAGTTGCTCGCGGCGGTGGATGCCGTCGATCGCCTCGACGCCTTCCGCGAAGTGGCCGTCGATCTGCGCTTTCTGCCGTTCCTGTGGCTCGCGTCGGCGGCGGTGGCCGACGCGCGCGGCCGACGCATCAGTTTCGTCGGTATCGCCATCGTCGTCGGCGTGTGGACGCTGGATGCGCTGATCCAGGCCGTCAGCGGTGTCAGTCCGATCTTCGCGGGACTCGATGTCGGCAAACTCGCGGTCAGCGGCCACGGTTTTTGCACCGCCGCCGAAGTCTCCGCGCTGGATCGCCTCAGCGGCGCATTCGGCCCCTGCAACCTCAAACTCGGCGTGGTCCTGGCCAGCCTGTCGCCGTTCGCGCTTTACGCCGCCGCGCGCGCGTTCGGCAAACCCGGCTGGTTCGTCGCCGCCGCTACGCTCGGTGCGGCAGTCTTGCTCGCGGGGTCGCGCGCGTCGTGGATCACCTACGGCGTGGTGCTGCTGTTCTCGGGCTGGCGCTTGCTCGGCGGCCGGCAGATGCTGGCGGTGTTCGCGTTCGGCGCGGCGTTGCTCGCGGTGTTGTTCTTCGTCTCGCCGCAGGTGCGCGAACGCATCGAGCGCACCACCCATGCGCTCACCGCCGATGCGCAGGGCGTGGACAGCGCGCTGTCGGGGCGCGGACGCATCTGGGGCGCGGCGCTGTGCATGGCGAAGACGCATCCGATCAACGGTGTGGGCCCGCGCGGTTTCCGCGAGGCCTTTCCGGCCTGCGATCCCGAGCCCGGCAAAATCGCCGAATGGGGCCTGGGACCCGCGTTCCATGCGCATCAGATCGTGTTGGAAATCCTCAGCGAGACCGGCGTTATCGGTCTGCTGCTGTGGTTGGCGGGCGTGGCCTTGGCGCGCCGCGCATGGCGTTACGCCGAGCCCGCCGCGCGCGAAGCGGCGCATCCGGCGATGTTGGCGTTGGCGGTGACGGTGTTCCCGTTCAACACGCATCTGGCCTTCTATTCCAGTTTCTGGGGCGGTGTGGTGCTGTTGCTCGCGGCGCTGTACGCCGGCAGTCTGTTGGGCCGCGATACGCCCGCATCCGCATGAGCATGCCGTTATGAGCATGCCGTCATGAGCACGCTGTTGTGAGCCTGTCGTTATGAGCATGCCGCAACCCAAGCTTTCCGCCGTCGTCACCACCTTCGACAACGCGGACACCATCGAACGCTGTCTGCGCAGCGTGGCGTTCTGCGACGAGATCGTCGTACTCGATTCGGGTTCCACCGACGCCACCCGCGAGATCGCCGCGCGTTTGGGCGCTCGCACGATCGTCGAGTCGTTCAAAGGCTATAGCGCGCAGAAGCAATCCGTGATCAATCACGCCGCGCACGATTGGGTGCTGCTGCTGGATTCGGACGAATGGCTCGACGACGGCGCGCAGCCGGAGATTCTGCGGGCGGTCGCACAGGGCGGTCGCGCGGGTTACAGCGTACGCCGTCGCGAATGGCTGTTCTGGCGTTGGCAATCGCCGCGCAGCCGGCATAACCGTTACGTGCGTTTATTCGATCGCACGCGCGCGCGCATGAGCGGGCATCGTGTGCATGAGACCGTAGTGGTCGATGGCGGCGTCGACGGCGGTGTCGATGCGCTCGACGTGCTGTTGTGGCATCGCGGCGACCGCGATATCGCCGCGAAAACCGACAAGGCGAATCGCTATTCCAGCCTGCAAGCGCAAGAGCGTCGCGACAAGCGCGTCTCATTCCTGCGTTTGCGCATGGTCGCGTATTCGAGCGTCGCGTTCTGGCGCTATTACGCCTTGCGCGGCCATTGGCGCGCGGGCTGGGCCGGTTATGTCGCCGCACGCATTCATGCGTTCTACGCGTTCCAGAAATACGCCAAACACTACGAAGCGCAGCGCCAAGCCGAGGCGAAACGCGACGAGGCTTCGTCCTCGTGACGTTCGGTTCCGGTAACTCGCGGTAACGCTCAGCGCTCGTAGGGCGAACGCCCGTCCGGTTGGCGTTTGAAGCGGCGATGGATCCACAAATACTGTTCGGGCGCTTCGCGCGCCATGGTTTCGATCGCGCCGATCACCCGCGCGGTGTCGGCCGCGGCGTCTTCGCTCGGAAATTCCGCGAACGCCGGCCAGAACCGCAGCGTGTAGCCGCCGTCGTCGCGGCGCCAATGTTGGAACATCACCACCGCCGCGCCCGACAGTCGCGCCAATTGATGCGTGGAACTCAGGCTTTTCGCCGGCTGGCCGAAGAACGGCACGAACACGCTCTCGCCTTTGCTCGGGTCTTGATCCGGCGCGTACCACAACAACCCGCCGCGCTTGAGATGCTTCACCGCGCCGCGCAAATCCTGTTTCTTGAACATGCCCGCGGCGTAGCGCGAACGCCCGCGCAGCACCGCCCATTCCATCGCCGCCTGCGGATACGGCCGATACATGCCGGCGAGCGGCACCGCATCGCAGGCGAGGCGCGCGCACATTTCCAGCGTGGTGAAATGGCCCGACACCACGATCACCCCGCGGCCTTCGGCCTGCGCCGCTTGCACATGCTCCGCGCCTTCGATGCGCAGGCCGCGGCGCTGCGGTTGCACCGAGCCCCACCACGCGCGCCCGAATTCGAACAGCGCGATGCCCAGCGCATCGAAATGCCGCCGCAACAAGACCTCGCGTTCGCGCGCGTCGAGCGCGGGGAAACACAGTTCGAGATTGCGCGCGGCCACCCGTCGCCGACCGCGCAGCGCGATCCGCAACACGGTCCCGAAGGCGCGACCGAGCGCGCGCTGCAGCGGCCACGGCAAGCGCGCCAGCAGCGCCAATGCGCCGATCCCGGCCCATGCGGGCCAATCGCGGGGCGAGCGCGGCGGAGGGGCGTCGAAGGCGAAGGACATGCGCCATTGTAAGGCTCCGGCCTCGCGCCGCCGCCGTGTCGGGCGCTTCGCCCCGCCGACCCGGTTATCCTGTGCGGATGCGGGCCGGCACCTTCGAACGTGCGATTGAACTCACCCTGCGCGGCCTGTATTCGGCCGCGTTGTACGTCTTGCTGCCGGTCACGCTGTATCACCTGGTCTGGCGCGGTTTCCGTCAGCGCGCTTATCTGCTGCGCTGGGACGAACGTTATGCGCTGTATCGCGAGCCGCAGACCGAGGCGCAGGCGGCGCGACAGACCGCGGTCGCGGCGGCGACGTCATCGGACGACGAGCACATCGAACACGTCTGGGTGCATGCGGTGTCGGTCGGCGAAGTGAACGCCGCAGCGCCGCTGATCAACGCGCTGCTGCGCGAGCGCCCGCATCTGCGCTTGCTGGTCACCACCATCACGCCGACCGGCTCCGATCGCGTGCGCGCGCTGTGGGGCGCGCGGGTGCGGCACGTCTATCTGCCTTACGACCTCACCGGCGCGGTCAAGCGGTTTTTGCGCCGGCATCGTCCGCAGTTGGCGCTCATCGTCGAAACCGAGTTGTGGCCAAACCTGTTGTTCGCCTGCCGCGATCACGGCATTCCCGCGTATCTGGTCAATGCGCGTTTGTCGGAGCGTTCGTTGCGCGGCTATCGCGCGCTGCGGCCGTTGGTGGGCCGCGCTTTGCGCACGCTGCGCAGTATCGCCGCGCAATCCGACGCCGACGCCGAACGCTTCCGCCGTTTGGGCGCGCGCGCGGATCAGACCATCGTCTGCGGCAATCTCAAATACGACACGCCGGTCGATCCCGCGATCGAGGTCTTCGCGCGCCAGTTCCGCGCGTCTTGCGGCGAGCGCCCGGTGTGGATCGCCGCCAGCACGCATCCCGACGAAGAGGCGGCGATGCTGGAAATCGATCGGAAGCTTCGCGCGCACTGGCCGCAGTTGTTGATGCTGTGGGCACCGCGGCACCCGGAGCGTTTCCGTCCGGCGACGCAGCAGGCGATCGATGCCGGGTTGCGCGTGGCGACCCGCAAACTCACGCGCTTGCCGGATCGCGAGGATGCGGTGTTCGTGATCGACACGCTGGGCGAATTGATGGGCTTCTACGCCTGCGCCGATGTCGCCTTCGTCGGCGGCAGTCTGCAGCCCATCGGTGGGCACAATCTGGTCGAACCCGCGGCCGTCGGCACCGCGGTCGTCACCGGCCCGCATCTGCATAATTTCAGCGACATCGCCGCGCAGATGCGCAACGCCGACGCGCTGCGCGTAGTGGATGATGCCGACGCGGCGGCCGACGCCTTGCGCACCTTGTTGGCCGATCCTGACGAACGCGCGCGCATGGCGCGTGCGGCCTTGGCGTTGGTGGAGCAAGGTCGCGGCGCATTGCAGCGCACGCTGGCGTTGATCGCGGAGGGCGTCGACGCGCCGGTGCGGTAGGGCGGGCTTCAGCCCGCCGATCGTCTGCCGCATGCCGTGAAATTCGAAGGGCCTGCGCCTGCGCGATTGGGCGATTTGCCGGGTTCATGTCGCGAGATTTGGCGGGCTTGAGCCCGCCCTACGCGGTTCGATGTCGCATGTTCGAACGCATCGTCTCC
>JADZBF010000072.1 GCA_020852215.1 Lysobacter sp.
CGCCCCGCGCGCCTGGGAACTGGATTCTCTCGCACGACTCACCCGCGAAAACTTCGGCCCCGCGCTGCACGTGATTCGCTGGAAAGCCGACGAACTCGACGCCGTCATCGACACCATCAACGCCACCGGCTTCGGCCTGACCCTCGGCATCCATTCGCGTATCGACGAAACCATCGACCGCATCGCCCAACGCGCGAAGGTCGGCAACATCTACGTCAACCGCAACCAGATCGGCGCCGTCGTCGGCGTGCAACCCTTCGGCGGCCAGAACCTATCGGGCACCGGCCCCAAAGCCGGCGGCCCGCACTACCTCCCGCGCTTCGCCACCGAGAAAACCGTCACCGTGAACACCACGGCTGCGGGCGGGAATGCTTCGTTGTTGACGCTGGGGGATTGAATATCAATGCCCCAGACCCACACCATCTAACGCTGATACGCCATGATGCGCGAAAAAAATCCTGAGTCGAATGATGACGATGAAATTCTTTACCAAGGCCCTGGCTATACAATCGCAAAGTCTTCGAAGGCAGGCACATTGGTGCCCTACTCGAGTGTAAAGCGTCCTGACGACACAAATCATGGATGGATCGATACTAGAAACAGACCCGATCTTGTCTCACTAATTCCAGAGGCTTCGGGGCGCTCAGGATTGACAGATATCCTGACAGTTGTCGCGCAGCCAGGCTCGCCAATAATGTCCAGCGGCTGTGAATGCGGGCTCTTTGAACACAGTCTGGACACTAAACTGAAATGGCATGCTGGCGGCTTCGTCATGTTGATGTATGACGACGGGGACCGAAACAGCGACTGGAAACAACTTGAAGAACTAGCCACATGGATTTTGTCAGGCATAAATCCAACCCAGAACCATATCACCGGCTATGAGATTATTATTGAGCCGCTGAGGCATTTCTTTGGCCGCACTGATTGCTACGCTTTGATGTTCAAGCCGATGGGCTACGGCGACACCGAAGAAGCTGCATGGTTGGCATTTGACTTCGCCGCGTCTGCAGCCGCGAAGTCTCTGGCGCGCATGCCGTCAATTTCATCTTGAAACTTAAGAGAATTAACGCCTGCAGCAACAGCCCCAAAACAAGTTACACACAAATACATCTGACGCAAGTCTATTTCCCATCTGCGATTGCAGCGAGAATTAATGATCGTTTTGCATTGCAGAAAAGCCGATGTCCAGCACCGCCGCAACACCCGAAACCCTCCCCGCCCCAACCCGTTCCCCAGCCGCAATCGCATCGCAGATCGCCGAGACCATCGCCGTCGAGATCGCCGCGCAGCCCGCGCAGGTGCGCGCGGCCGTGGGACTGCTGGACGAAGGCGCGACGGTGCCGTTCATCGCGCGGTATCGCAAGGAAGTCACCGGGGGCTTGGACGATACGCAGTTGCGCGATCTCGAATCGCGATTGACCTATCTGCGCGAGTTGGAGGACCGCCGCGATGCGATCCTCGCGTCGATCGCCGAGCAGGGCAAGTTGACGAAACCGCTGCTCGACGACCTGCTGGCCGCCGATAGCAAGGCGCGGCTGGAAGATCTGTATCTGCCGTACAAACCCAAGCGACGCACGAAGGCGCAGATCGCGCGCGAAGCCGGTTTGGAGCCGCTCGCCGATGCGATCCTCGCCGACCCGTCGGTCGCGCCGGAAGAACGCGCGAAGGATTTCGTGGATGCCGACAAAGGCGTGGCCGATGCCGCCTCCGCGCTCGACGGCGCGCGCGCGATTTTGATCGAACGCTTCGGCGAAAACGCCGCGCTGGTCGGCGAGTTGCGCGCGTGGCTGCAGCAAAAAGGCGTGCTGCGCGCGAAAGTGCTGTCGGGCAAAGAAGCCGCGGGCGAAAAATTCCGCGATTACTTCGACCACAGCGAAGCGCTGGCGACGATTCCCTCGCACCGCATGCTCGCGCTGCTGCGCGGACGTCGCGAAGAGATGCTGTCGCTCGATCTGGAGCCGACGGCCGATGTCGAACAAGGTCACGCCTACGCCGAGGGCCGGGTCGCGTTGGCCGCCGGCATCGCCGCGCGCGGACGCGCTGCGGACAAATGGTTGACCGACACCTGCCGCCTGGCATGGCGCGGGCGTTTGCTGGTGACGTTGTCGCTCGATCTGGTCGCCGCCGCGCGCGAAAAGGCCGAGGGCGAAGCGATCGCTGTGTTCGGCGACAACCTCAAGGATTTGCTGCTGGCCGCGCCCGCCGGCCCGCGCGCGACGCTGGGGCTCGATCCGGGCCTGCGCACGGGCGTGAAGGTCGCGGTGATCGACGCGACCGGCAAAGTGGTCGCGACCGACACGATCTATCCGCACGAACCCAGACGGCAGTGGGATGCGTCGATCTCGTCGCTGAAAAAACTCTGCGCCGAGCACAAGGTCGAATTGATCGCGATCGGCAACGGCACCGCGTCGCGCGAGACCGACAAACTCGCGGGCGACCTGATCGCGAAGCATCCTGATCTGAAACTCACCAAAGTCGTGGTCAGCGAAGCCGGCGCGTCGGTGTATTCGGCGTCGGAACTGGCCGCGCGCGAATTTCCGAATCTCGACGTGAGCCTGCGCGGCGCGGTGTCGATCGCGCGGCGTCTGCAGGACCCGCTGGCGGAATTGGTGAAGATCGAACCCAAGGCGATCGGCGTCGGTCAATACCAACACGATGTGAATCCGTACGCGTTGGCGCGCTCGCTGGACGCGAAGGTCGAAGACTGCGTGAACGCGGTCGGCGTGTTCGTGAATACCGCGTCGGCGCCGCTGTTGTCGCGTGTGTCGGGGCTGTCGTCGTCGGTCGCGGAGAACATCGTCGCGTATCGCGACGCGAACGGCGCGTTCGCATCGCGGCGCGCATTGCTGAAGGTGCCGCGACTGGGCGAGAAGACGTTCGAGCAGTGCGCCGGCTTCCTGCGTATCGCCGACGGCGACGAACCGCTCGACGCCTCGTCGGTGCATCCGGAAGCGTATCCGGTGGTCGAACGCATCGTGAAGGCCTGCGGGCGGCCGGTGGCGCAGTTGATCGGCGACGGCGCGACGCTGCGCGGACTGAAACTCGACCAGTTCACCGACGAACGTTTCGGTTTGCCGACGGTGCGCGACATCGTCAAAGAACTGGAAAAACCCGGCCGCGACCCGCGCCCCGAATTCAAGGCCGCGCGTTTCGCCGAAGGCATCGAATCCATCGCCGACCTGCGGCCCGGCATGGTGCTGGAAGGCGTGGTGACGAATGTGGCCGCGTTCGGCGCGTTCGTCGATATCGGCGTACACCAGGACGGCTTGGTGCATATCTCCGCGTTGGCCGACAAATTCGTCAAAGACCCGCGCGATGTCGTGAAGGTCGGCGACGTGGTGAAAGTGAAGGTGATGGAAGTCGATGTGCCGCGAAAACGCATCGCGCTCACGCGCCGTCTCGACGATACGCCGGGCGAGAACCGCGGCGGAAAGCGCGAGGACCGTAGCGGTGCGGACGGCCGCCCCAATGCGAAGAGCGATCCGCGCGGAGGTGCGCGCACTGCGCGCGACGCGGCGCCGAAACCGCGCCCAGGCCATGCCGCGCCGCCTGCGAACACCGCCATGGCCGATGCGCTACGTGGGTTGAAGCGCTGATCGCGCGACCGGCCGCGCGCGCAACACCGATAGCCGCTGGGACATCGGATATTCGTGCGAAGGGAATAAACGCCAGCGACGGAACGTTCTGTTATCGCAGCGACGGCGACGACTCCTTCCGTCGACGTCCGCTGCCGAGCCGCAGCACCCCGGATGTCTCGGGGCGCGGCTCGCTTCCTTCCCCGCATAGGACACCCCGATGAACATCAAACCCGCCCTGTTGGCGAGTGCGCTGCTGGCGTGCGTTTCGCTGACGTCCGCATTGGGCTTCGCCGAGACCGCATTCGCCCGCGAAGCCAACGAAGCGCCGCGTCGTGAAGACCGCCGCGAAGACCGCCGCGAAGACCGCGGACGCGAGATCGACGATCGCGGAACCACCAAGCGCGGCGCGGACGACGGCCCGAACCACGATGTCGGCGACGATCATGGCGGCGGCAACGACGACGGCCCCAACCACGACGCGAACG
>JADZBF010000073.1 GCA_020852215.1 Lysobacter sp.
AATATCCCGACCGCGTGCTCGCGATCTGGATTCGCGACGTGACCGGCCAGTCGCGCGATCATGCCCGTTATCGCGCGGCCTTCGCGGGCGTCGATCCCGCGCGCTTGCGCTTGTTTACCGACAGCGCCGAGATCGTCTTGCCGCCCGAGGCGCCGACAACGCGCTAGCGGCAACGGCTCAGTGCGCGCTCGCCAAGGGGTTGTCGCGGCGATGCGCGCTCCACGCGTCGAAGCCGATCTCTCGCGTCAGCGACGCGACGATCGCATCGGCCCGTTGTTCGACCTGCTGCGCGGCGAGCGCGAGCGGTGCGCGCGGCACCGAAATGTTCGCGAATTCCTCATCCTCGCCGTCGGTCATCCGAAGATGGACGCGGCCATCGCGTTTGACGCCGTAGAGTTCCCACCCCTGATCGCCATCGAAAAACGTGCGTTCGTCCTCGACCTCCAGCCAGCGGATGAACGGGCGCATTTCCGATAGCGTGTCGTACCACGGAAACGAGATGCTGTCGTCGCGCTCCGAGTGCCACAGCCACAGACGCAGCCAGAAATAATGACTGACGGCGTTGAAATCGCCGCGAAGTTCGCGCGCGAGGCGAAGGATCTCGGCGTAGTAAGCCAGCAACTCCGGCTCGTGCCCGATGATCTCCGCGGTGCGTGCCATGCTCTCGACGGTGCGCGGAAAGGCGGGCATCGGTAAAGCGGCTTGGTATTGCGGGTCGTTGAACTTCGTGTGGTCGTTCGGGTCGCCGGTGTAGAACGTCGGCTCCAACAAGAAAACGACTTCGATCTCCATCGTCTCCAACGGAACGGACGCGGCGGTCCAATCGGCGGTGTCGCGCATGCGCGGGTCTCCTGGGGCGGCGGAGGCGTCGTGCGTCGACGCCTCCGCGCATGCTAACGCAATCGAACGATCGCAATCGACCGATTGATCGACAGGTCGATCGACGTGCCGGCCGCCGCCCACGTTCACTTCACAGCGTATGCGCCGCTGCCGTCGAAATCCGCGAGGTCGATCTCGCCGGCCAGCACCAGTCGGATATCGTCCGAGCCCAACAAGGTCTTCAACTGCACCGCATGCGGCTTGAGTTGTTCGTGGCTGACGCACAAGGCCCAAATCTGCGCGATCAAGGTGTCGAAGCCGACTTTCGGATCGTACTTCAGCGCGCCGCTTTGGGCGACGATCTGCAGCAAAACCCGCGTCGCCTCTCGTGCCTGGCGCAATTTCGAAGCGCTGGGTTCCAACACGTCCTGCAGCGTTTTCTGCACGTCGTACGCGAGCCCGATCGCCGCGGCTTCCTGCCGCTTGCGCGTGGTCGAGCGCGTGCGCTCGTCGTAGGCGGGCGCGAGAATCCGCGCTTTATGCCCCGCGATCTGCGCGGCTTCGGCCATCCGGTTCGCGGACAACAACGCTTCCGCCGCATCGATCCAGCGCAGGAACTCGCCCAGCGCCTGCGGCGATTTGCGCTCGAACGCGCGGACGATGGCGGGGAGCTTCAGCAGCAATTCCGTGGTTTGCTGCACCCATGGCAGTATCGATGATCGCATGGCGGCTCACTCCGGCAGCAGACGACGCTCGACGCTACCGTCGCTGCGTTCGATCGTTTGCCATTCCATGCCGTCTTCGCCGACTTTCAGGCGGATCCGGATCATGTCTTCGGGGCGAATATCGCGCAGACGCGCGGTTTCGGCGATCACCGCCAATTCGTCGACGACTTGCTTTTCGACGACGTCTTGCACGGTGGAGAGCGAATATTTGTGGAGCGCGCCGGTAATCTGATCGGGGCGATATTCGATCGCGGTGCTGTCGAAGAGCCCATAGTTCTGGCCGATGCGGCCGAAATCCTCGGCGATGTTTTTTCCGAAGACCAGGGACGCTTCGTCCAGGCCGAACGCGCGAATGTTTTCGCAGAGCGTCGGCAGGCGCTGCGTCAGTGCGCCTTGCAGTTCTCGCGCGGCGCCGAGCGGCAGAGCGGCCGCGCCGGAAGCGCGCAGGATGAGCTGATAAGCGTCGGTTTTGTAGCGGTCGTTGCCGGTCGGCGCGAGTTGCAATTCGGTGCGCGAACCGACGCCTTCCAAACCGACCGGTATCGTCAATTCGATATCGCCGATGCGCATCCGCGGCACCGAGAAATGGCGGAGCAAATCGTGTTTCGCGTATTGTTCGGCGACTTCGACCGATTGCAGATCGGCCATCACCCGCGCTTGGGTGATACTGTTGAAGACGCCGCCGAGGTATTCGATGAGAGTGGGCATGTCGAGGTCCTGTCGTAATGGCGGTTGAAAACGTTGCCGTCGATGAAGACACCAGACGCGCCCGTCCTGGACGCGTCCGGTGGCCGCGAGTCCGGCAGCGCCGAACTCGCTGGGGCTACGCTGAACACGCCCTTCCTGGACGTGTTCAGCGGTCGCAAGCTCGAACTAAGTTCGCGCTCGCTCCCGCCGAATCGAACGCTGGCGCATTCGATTCGCGTGCGGCGCATCCCTGCGCCGCGACACCGCCGAAGCGATGCCTGCCGACGCATCGATCGCTTACGCGCTCGCTGCGTCGTCGCGGCCGTCCATGGCCGCGTTGCGCATCAGCCGCTGACGATGCTGTCTTCCAGCATGGTCAGGATGCGATCCAGACCGGCCGGAATATCGTCGTTGACGGCATGGACCCGAACGCCGAGGTTGTAGGTCTTCTCGGTGCTGGTGCCGCTGCTGGCGGTCCGCTTGTACGAAGCCGAGGCCTTGAAGTTGACGATCTTGTAATTGATCCCCAACTCGGCGCTGGCCGCGAACTCGCTGGAGACGTTCGAGGTCTCGGTCGAGGTGAGCTTCGCGTTGAAGTCGATGGTCATGTCTTCGATGCGCAGCGCCGGCAGCGTCAACATCGTCAGGAACGGGACTTTGATGGCCACGGTCGAATCGATGAACTGCTGGTTTTCGTCACTCGGCGGCGAGTTGTTGTCGAATTCCGGGTTGGGCACCGATTTTTTGTATTCGAAATCGACGTAACGCAGCTTCTCTTCGCCGTCGACGGTTTCGAAGCCCACTTCCTTGATGAAGCTCACTTGCGCCATCGACGCGGCGTTCTGCGCTTGCACAGCGGCTTGCAACGGCCCGCCGATGTAAACGCTGAAGTCGAGGCTGTTCAGTTCTTGAACGAGGTTCGGCATGTGTATCACTCCTTGTCGTTTCGCCTACTCTGTTGCGGCTTTTCGGCATCCGCCGGCCGCGCGCTCCGCCGCGTGCGATGCCGTCGTCGTCGCACCTTGCGGTACGCGCGATCGACGGACGTCGGCACGAGTTCCCCCTGCGAGCGGCGATTCGAATCGCTGCTCCGGCGTCGACGATGGTGTTCCGCTCGGCACGCGTTCGAACGGTCGTGGAAGAGGTGAATCGTTTGCGTACGAGACATTCTCCGGATCCGGATCGCACTGGCTGCGACCTCCGAATCCGTGCGTTTCCGTTCAGCGGAAGTTGTTATTTTTCAAGGCGAAAACACGCTTTTTTGGTCGCTTTCCATGCGACGGATTTGGGTTCGAAAATGCGCGTCTCCGGATGCGGAACGACGGCGTCGCAGGCCGCGCGGATGCGACGCCAGGATGCGCGCGCATTCATCCGGATCGAATCGATCAAATCGAGTCGATCAAATCGAATCGATCAGAACCGAATCAATCCAAGCCGCGCAGGTCTTCCAAAGTTTGTCGACGCATCCGTTCGATCGCGTCGGAAAGTTCGTCTTCGGCCAAGGGATTGCGCTCGTCGATCTGGTGCGCGCGCTGGCTCCAAATCTCGTAGACGTGTTGCGCCTCTTGCCCGGTGCGCGGCGGCGCCAATTCGCCGAGATCGCGAATGAGCGTGGCTTTTCCCCAGGCGGACGCCCAGGAACTTTTGCTGCGGTCGTGCCCGCCGAAGCGCAAATCGACGATTTGCTGCAGCGCGGCCGACTCTTCGAGCAACATGAAACACGCTTGACGCACGTTGCGCTGCGCTTCGCTGGTTTCGTTGCGCCAGGTGTTGTACGCCATGCCGGTCAGCGCGACGGCCAAAGCGATCAAGGCCAGGGCGCGGCCGCTGACGTCGCGAACGGGGCGCGGCGCGGCGGGCGTGGCGATCTGCGGCGCTGGCGTCGGCGGCGTACGTGCCGGCGTAAGTGTCGGTGAGATGGGTGTGGAGATCGATGCGCGCGGCGGCGCTTCGTCGTTGGCGTACGCGGATACGGGCGGATCGCTCTCGTCTCGCTGCATGCCTCGGGCTCCCTCGGGGCCGACCGAAGCGCCGACCTTGCGACCGCATGGCCCGGATTGTCAAGTCGCGCTCGCCGATGGCGACGAGCGCGAACGAGTCGAGCGAACCGTCAGGCGTGCAGCCAGAACGCGCTGTCGGCGAATTGCTCGTGCTTCCACCACTGCGCGGCGCCGTTGCCGTAGCGGAAGTTGCGAACGCCGGCTTGGCTGATCAGTGGCGAAGTCACTTCGCCCGCGGTATCGCGCTTGGCGCGTTCGTCGGCGGTTTCGGGCACCACCACCGTGATGTGCCCGGAACGATGCTCGATCTTGCGCAGCGCGACGATCAAGCCGATCGCGCCTTGATTCGCTTCCTGCTGCAGTTTCGTCGCGGTGCCGGTGCGTCGCCAACCGAAATCGGGGCCGAAATCGCGCAACCAACGGAACAAATCGTTGGCGCGCATCTCGAAGATGGTGTCGCCGATCAACGGTTCGACGCGCTTGCCGGCCTGCAGATCGATCAGTGCGCGCGGCGACCACCACACGCGCGGCAAATACGCGCCGGCCAAATGACAGAAATCGTGCGCGTAGATATTGCAGAAGGTGACGCCGCTGCGTGGGCGGTAGCGCGCATGGCTGAGCTTATCGACCGCCAGCCAATCGACGATCTTCGCGATCTCGGCGCGCAACGCGTCGGCGTCTTGTCCGCGCCGCGTCGGTTGGCCGTCCTCGTTCAAGGAATGGGCGTTCGCAGGGTCTTTGCGACGCGTGAGCGTGCCCGGTTTGCGCGGCATGCTGACCGCGACGATGCCTTCTCTCGGCGGCCGCGGCGCGGGTTGCACGACAGGAATCTCTTGTCGCGTCGGGTCGGCCTTGAGGAAGTTCGTCGAAGCGAAGCCGCGCAGCACGGCGCCGTTGAGGCTGGTTTCGACTTCCATGAAACCGTTCACCGCTTTGCCGGTGATCGCGCGTACCGGATGGCCGTCGGGCAATTCGCCGATCACGTTCGCCGTCGGCGGCGTGCTGATTTTCGCCTCCCGGCGCAGGCGCAAAGTCGAAATGCGCGTGTCGACTTTGAAGAAACCGCCTTGCGCCGCGACCGGCGTGGGCGGCGCCACGATGGCCTCGCCCGGCTGCGGCGTCGGCAACACGGGCGCTTGCGCGGCGACCGCCACCGTTTTGGACAAGCGGATGAAATCGAAAATGGCCTCGCCGTAGAACTTCGTCCCGTTGAAGTGCCCTTGCTTCAAGCCGCGGCTGGCCACGAAGCGGCCGGTGTTGTAGGCGATCGCGACGCTCGCCGATTCCATATCGGTCAACGATGTCCGATTCTGGAATCCGAGTTGGTTCAACCCGCGCTTGAGTTCGCCCAGGCATTGCGCGAGCGTATGTTCGAAGCGTTCGTATTTGCGCTGCAGGAAATATTGCGGATCGACTTTGAAAAATTGCAGATCGCGCTGAAACAACCCGTAGCCGTGGCAGAACTTGTTCGGTCTTGCGGCGGCCGGGGCATACGCGGGAATTTGTGCGGCCATATCGACCAGCGCTTTGCGCGCGATGGCGAACATCTCTTCGCCGCGAGGCGCGGCGATCAAGTCGGCCTTGGTTTGCGGGAACGCGCGGCGTCCGCGGTCGGCGTCGAGCGTATCGCCGACGCACAGCGCGAGAATGGTGTCTTCGCTGAGGCCTTTTTTGCGCAGCGTCGGCCACACTTCGCCGGTTTCCTGGCAGGCGAGGGCGACGATCAGGTCGACGCCGATCGGGGTGCCCGCCAGCGCCGGCAGAATCCTCGTTTGGAAGCGTTCTTTGAACCAGCGAATGTCGTCCGCGTTCGGCATGGCGATCTCCCTGTCGGTCTGCGGCCCGCGAAGGCGGGCCTGGCGATGGCGCTCTCCATCGAAACACGGACCGTTCGCGGGCATCGCGACGGCGTCTTTCTCCGGCTCATGTGGCGAGAACGGGGCAGCCCGAGCCGGGCGGCCAGCGTTTCGGCAGCGATCCGGTATCGATTCGGGATCCCGAGCCGATATCGCCGCCAGCGGTCCGCCCGAATAGGCCAGTGGTTTACCCGGCGGCGGCTTGATAACGGCGCCCGCGGACGCACTTTGGTGCGACGATCACAGCCTTTCGGACCCCGCGCATGAAGACTCAAGGTTTCCTCGATCAATTGCTGAAGACCGCGCAGCAGAGTTTGGGCGGCGGCGGTTTGGGCGGCCTGCTCGGCGGCGAGTCGAGCGGCGGCAAGGGGCCGCTGAACGCCGATTTCGGCAAGGGCGCGTTGACCGGCGGCGCGTTGGCGGTGCTGCTGGGCAGCCGCAAGGCGCGCAAAGTCGGTGGCAAGCTGGCGCTTTACGGCGGCGTGGCCGCGGTGGGCATGCTGGCGTACAAGGCCTACGGCGACTGGAAAAAGCAGCAAGACGGCGTTCCGACGGCCGCAGGCCCGCAGACCGTCGACGCGCTGCCGCCGCCGGAAGCCGAATCGCACAGCCAAGCGATTTTGCGGGCGCTGATCGCCGCGGCGAAGGCCGATGGCCATATCGACCCCCGCGAGCGCGAGGCGATCGAGGGCGAGTTCGTCCGCGTCGGCGCCG
>JADZBF010000074.1 GCA_020852215.1 Lysobacter sp.
CGCGATGACCATGCGCAGGCGCGAGCCTGGCGCGAAACGAATGGCGTCGGGCAGTGTGGGTTTCATGCCGGAACCCAGGCGCGGCATGCGCTCGCGGCTCGACGATCCGAACGACGAGGATCGGCTGCGGCGAGCACGCGAATGCCGACCGAGGCCATGCGTATCGACATCACGCGTTATCTCCCCGCTTGCCGCCGCTGCCGGGTTTCGAGCCGCGCTTGCCGGACGCCTTCGCGGTCGCGGCTTTCTTCGCCGCGGGCTTCGTGGGTGTCGATTTCGCAGCGGGGGTGTTCTTCGAGGCCGTTTTTTTGGCGCCCGCTTTTTCGGTGGTCGCTTTTTTAGCGGTGACCTTCCTGCCGATCGGCATCGCCGGCGCCTCGAGTTCGTTCGTGTCGCTCTCGATCGGCGCCGCCGGCGCATCGCGCACGATGCGTTCGGGCGCGACGCGCAGGCGTACGATTTCCTTCTCCAATGCTTCGAGACGCGACAGCGGGATATTGGTCGTCAGATTGGTCTGCGCCGTGCGCACCGCATCCAGATCGGTCCGCAACTTCGCGATCTCGGCATCCTTGGCGGCGGTGTTCTTGCGCAAGGTCGCCAGTTCGGTCTGCAGTTTCGAGATTTCCGCGGCTTGCGCCTGGATATCCTTGGAACCTTCGCCCAGCGTTTGCCCGGCCGCTTGCGAAGTTTCCTTGATGCGATCCATCTCGACTCGCATCGTCTCCACTTCGCGCAATTGCGCTTTGACCGCCTGCACGTCTTCTTCGATGCTGACGACTTTGGCCGCGTCGACACCGGCGGCCTTGGTTTTCGGCGTCAGGGTGTAGTACTTGACCACCCCGTTCTCTTCGTAGAGCGTGACTTTGTCGCCGCTGCGCAAGGCAAGCGGGTAGTCCCTCAGATTCATCAGGTTCTTCGCGGCCTTCGGGTCCACCGTTTTGACTTCGGTGACTTGAATGCCGTGCACCGCCAGGGATTTCTCGGCCTGCAGCGAGGATTGATTGACGATTTCGCTGTCCTTGGTCGCGGCCGGCTGGATCGGCTTGATCTTCACACCCAGCAGCGACTTCGCGCCCAAATCGCCGACCAGCCTGCCGACCGATTTGCTCTTGTCCTTGCCCTGCTCCCAGACGCCGCGGAAATCGGACTGCGACCACCAATCGATCGCCTTCAGCGCATGCATGCTGTTCACGCGATCGACGCCGCCGGTCTGGACCTTCGGCATGACCAGTTCCAGCACGATGGTGGTCGTGCCGCGTTCCAGGTTGTATTGCGGCGTTTCGAACGTGGTCAGTACTTCGCGCGCGTCGATGAATGCCTTGAAGAACACATCCGGCGACCGATCGGGCGCGTAATCGCCGAAATACACGGTTTGGAAGCCGATGACGAAGCGCCCGCTTTGATCGGTGGTCGCGACCCCGAGCATGTCGTGATAGCGCGTATCGCGATCCCACGCCTCGACCTTGACGCCCGGGACCGGTTTGCGGGTGACGCGGTCGACGACCGAGCCTTGGAGAACGAATTCGTATTGCTGATCGGTGCTCGTGGCCATGGCGAGCCCTCCTTAGGGAATCATTTTGAGGCAGGCGATTTGCGCGAAGGCGCGCTTCACCAACGGGATCACCGGGAACGCGGACAGCCAATAGCCCCAGGTCTTGAACGACTTGGCGTAGTGCCGCTTGTTGTAATTGCAAATATGGAACACTTTTTTGTTCTTGATCTCGATCGTGCCCAGATAGACCTTGTCGTCTTTGTCGCGCTCCGGACATTCCACCAGGAACTTGTCGCAGAAGCAGTCTTTGAGGTATTGGCCGAAGACGCCGATCAGATCGGTGAAGGCTTTCAGCATCTCTTCGCGGTAGGCGGCCAGGAGCACCGGCGGCTCCATGATGAAATTCGGAGTGGTGGCGACGAGCCGGTCCAAATCGACCGCATTGACCGTATTGCTGATCAGATTCAGCGCATAGAGTTCTTTGCCGTCCGGACTGACCGCCATCGAGACCGGCATGATCTGCAGCGGAATGCGATTCCCGAGGAACAGCGTGTTGATGCTGGTATCGAAACGGATCGCGCGGTAGGTATTCGTGTCCGCGATCATCAAGGTGTTGGTGATCGGCATCGACGCCAGACGATACATGCTGAGCGCCGGCAGCAGTGTGGTCTGTATCTGGGGGATCGCGGTGATCGTGGTCGGGAAACGCACGAGCAAGCTTTGCGCGCCGGTCTGGATGGTCATGTAGGCCACCCCGTCCACGGCGAGCAAGTCATTCTCGCGGATATCGCCGCCGCCGACCGGCACCTGCGCCGCGACCGGGCCCGGCGCGCCCATCACGATCCGCTGCACGCTGTTGTAGACCATGTCGCTCATCGGCGTGTTGCCGCTGTTGGAGAGCGCGATGGCGTTGACGCCGTCGGTATCGATCGCGAACGGCCCGATGGCGTTGAACGCCCACGACGGGCTGGGCACCAGCGGGATCGCCATCGGATTGAAGCGGTACAGTCCGCGCCTGGCGATGTCGTTGCTGCGGCCAGTGGCGAACAGCATGTCCGGATGCTTGATGTGGGTTTCCAAACGCACGAATTGAATATCGCAGACGATGCTGGCCGGGCCCCAGGTCACGGTCGGCGCGGTGCCGACGTTCGCCGCCGGGGTCACGAAGGCCGTGGCGAAGATCGAATCCACGCCGGTGCTCTTGGTGATCGAACCGACCGCGTAGACGCGGCGGCCATCGTCATTGAAGGCGATGTCCTGCAGTTGCACGTTGCTGGCGCCGGGGAAGTTCAGCACGGCGACGGCGGTGCGCGCTTCGACATCGTAGACCTGGATGCGGTGGCCGGTGCCGTAGGTGTAGAGATAGCGTCCGTCGGGATCCAGCTTGCTGCGCGTATGCATCAGTACCATGCCGAACATGGTATCGATGCCGGTCGGCACGACGAACGGATACTCCGGGAATTGCTGCAGGTGATCGAACATGGCGCAGTAGGTCTTGCTGGCCAGCAATTCGCGGATTTCCTCGTACAGCGCTTTCAGCAGATCGTGTTCGGTTTTGGAGACGAAAATGTAAGGCCCGCTGGCCGAATTGACCACTTGCCAAATCAGGTTCAGCAGCGAAATCACGCGCTTGTGCTGATCGGACAGCGGCAACGTGGTATCCGGGAACGGCAGCAGCAGGGCTTTGAGCGCATCAACCAGCGAGACGATGCAGTTGTCCCAGAAGTCCTTGAGCAAGGTGCCTTCCAACACCGAATCCCAGAACCCTTGCGTCACGTGCGGTTCCAGATGCACCGATACGCCGGTCGCGGCCTTTTCGATCCAAAGGTTGATCTTGCCGTTGCCGGCGCCGGACAGCAGATTTCCCTCGATGGCTTTTTGCACCAGCGGAATCGCACGATCGCCGGAGGCGTGCAGCAGATCGCCGTCGTTGTCCAAGGCGTAGCCCTTGGTGAGCACGATTTTTTCGCGATCCTTGTTGCAGCGCAGTTTCAAGCCGCAGATGACGCCCATGCCGTGCAACAGGCGATTATGCAAGCGCATGTCGCCGGTGAGGTCGGCCATGCACAAGGCGTCGATCGCCTCCTGCACCGTACCGACTTTGTCCCAACCGGGAATATCGGTGTAGGTGGCGCAGGCCGAGGAATCGTAGGCGATGCGGCTGGCGTCGAGTTCGCTCAACGATGCGAAACGTGGCCGCAAATCTTCGCAGAACACGCGTTCCGGCGACGCCAGATTCTCGCGCGCGCGATAAATCGACGCGAGTGGGTAATACTGATGGCGAATGCCGCGCGCGGGCGCTTCGATCAGGCTCTCGATGCTGCGGTCGATGGCGCGCGTCGCGAACAGCCAGTAATCGCCCGGGCGCAGATCTTCGCCGCCGAATTCGATCACCACGCCGTCGGCCAGCACGATATCGCCGGGCTCGCAAACGCCCACGCCGTCCCAGCGCGACATCTTGGCGTGGCGAGCGATGCGCAACGTACGCGGCAAGGGCTGATGGAACGGGACTTCGAGCGCGTCGACGACGCTGGCGTCTTCCCAACTGATTCGCCGGGTCTGCAGATTGACGGTGGATATCTTGCGCAGTTCGCCGCGGGTGTGGTGGCTGTGGCCGATGCGGTCTTCGTACGCGCCGGTGACCAGGTCGACGAGATCGTCGGAGATTTCGATCAACTCGCCGACCGCGTACAGCTCCGGCTTTTCCACCAAGACCGAGGTGGTGCCAGCCTGCGCGTCTTCGATCAAAGCGGTCGTCGTCGCGGCGTTTTCGCGCGACCATTTGTAGCGTGCCGTCGTCGGGTCCAGCAGTGCGCCGACATCGCCGGCACGGTGGATCTCGACCCGGAACAGGCGGTTGCCCTCGCCCAGATACGGGCCTTCGATTTTCGGCTCGCAGGGGTCGGCGCAGGGATCGATGGTGGCGGCGGGCTTGTCTTTCGTGGTCAACACGCCGCGGCCGATGCCCAACAATCCGGACAAGATGGCGTTCGGCGGTTGCGCGAGATTGACGAACGGCACCTCGACGCCTTTGAGCAATCGCACTTGCGCGATCAGTTGCGTGCGCGTGCAGGTGTCGGCGCCATCCAGCGCGACATCGCGCAGATCGGCATGTTCGACATAGCCGATCGGGCGTTCCCAGACATCGAGATAGGCGAGATCGACGCGACGACTGCCGACCGCGACGGGCGCCAGCGCGGCCGGATCGGGCGACGGCAAATCCGCCTGCGTCCAATACGTGCCGTGGGTTTCCTTCGTCGCCTGCAGGCCATCGGCGTAAAAACGCCCTGCCCCCGCCGCGGTGCCGTCGCCGCCCATGACGACGAGGTCGCGCGCCGGGTCGGCTTCCAACAACACCGGGCCGAAGCGATACGTCGCCGCCGCGCTGAGGCCGCTGTAGGTCAACGAGGTGATCGCCGCCCAGTTGAAGGCGCCGACCTGCGGCGCGGAGAACGCATGCACTTCCCATGCGCCATAGGTCAGGACCACGGCGCCGGTCAACGTGAGGGTATTCGCGACCGCCGCATCGTCTTTGAGCACGATCGACAGCCCCGCGGCGGCGGGCGTGCGTTGCACGCTCACATACAGCATCCGCGAGCGCGAGGCGTCGACAGGTTCGGGGAACGCGTAGGTCACGCTGGTCGCCTGCGTCGCCTGCAGCGAAATGCCGCCGAAAATCCGCTGGTCGTCGTCGTTCGTCAGTTGCGCCGTCGCCGGAATCACGCTGTAGCGATCGCCCAGATCGGTGCGCACGATGGTGGTGCGCAGCGGCAGATCGGCTTTCAGGAAATCGAAGGCGTAGCGCTTCTTCGGATCGTTATCCAAGCCGGTGAAACCGTACTCGACGACGGCGTTCTGCGCGAAGCCGGCCGGCCAACTGCCGGGCACGGCGCGCATCAGCGTCCAATCGCCGTCAGCGTAGACGACGCTGGTGGCGAATGCGTGGGTGGCGCTGGCGTCCTTCAGATAGAACGCCAGCGTCGCGACGTTATCGGCCTTCACCGCGAACAGCACTTCGCTCAGACCGCCGAGGTCGATGGGTTTGTCGGGGCGCTTCGCGAGCGCGGTCGCGCCGCGCGAGACCAGGCTGCCGTCGCCGACGCGATGGTCGATGTAATCCACGAAGACCGCCGCGGATGCGGGCGTACTGGTCCAGCCGCGGCTCGATTCCATGCGATCGATCAGCACATGCGTATCGATGCGGAAGCCGTTGTTGGAACTGCCGGTATGCACCGCGCTGCCGGCGAGGCGCTGGATCATGCGCATCACCAATTCGTTCTGCTCGTTGAAGTCCGACTCCAACGGCAGGCGCCCCATCTGATGGAAAACGCCGACGAAATGGTTGACTTCGTCGAACGATACTTTGCCGATTTCGCTGTTCATAGCGGCGAATTTCCTTTGAAACGCGGCCGCGGGAGAACCCGGACCTGGATGGGCGTCAGCCCCGCGGGGATGGATTCGGCCAAACGCAGGCCGATGTTCTGATTGCGCCACGGCAAACCGAAGCCGTAGAACGCGCCTATTTCGCCGCCTTCCTCGCCGCCGCGCAGCAAGACGGGGTCGGCGTTGTGATGCAGCGTCATATAGCCGGCGTCGCCCCATACGGTGGACACGAAGATCGGTGTTGCGGAGGTACAACGGAAAATGTCGCCTGCGTAGGCCCGAGGCACGCGCGAGAAACGCACGCAGCCGCCATCGGTCAACGCCAAGGGGCCGTAACACAGACTGTTGGAGACGCGGCCCGCGCGCGCGGCGACGCCGCCGAATGCGGTGCAGCGATCGAGCGCGATTTCGCCGCCGAGGCATTGCAACGCCGCGCCGGCAGCGGGCGCTTCGACCGTCGCCGAGGGATGCTGCAGGATGCTGTCTTGCGCGACGAACCGCCCGTCCGCGGCGGTCACGACCGTCGCACCGACGATGCAAGCGCTCAAAGCGATCTCGCATGGCGTCGCCTGCGCGACGCGCAAAGCGACCGTCGACGGTTGCAGCGTGCAGTAACGCAGGTTCAGCGCATCGCAGGCGCCGTCGATACGCACATCGCCGCCGGACAGGCACAAGCCATCGAGCGTCAGCGATGCGATCGTCGAATTCTGCACGCGCAACAAGCGCGTCGCCGCTGCGGGTTTGATCAGATACGGCGTTTGCAATTCCGCGGCTTGCAGCACAAGGCCGCCGGGGAATTGTCGGTTATCGATGTCCAACGCCTCTTCGTAGACGGCGCTGTCGAGAATTTCGATCACCACCGGCATCGCCGCGCCGTCGGGCGCGGCGGCGATCGCCGCTTGCAGCGTCGAGAATTGCGCATCGCGGGTACGCGCGACGGTCAGCAAGGGCGTGGGCAAATCGGTCCGTGCATGCGGGCCGGCGCCGATGGCGTGCCCGGCGGCATAACGGAAATCCGCGGTGAGCGCGCCGGCCGGCGCTTCGCCCGCCGGGAATGCGATGCGCCCGCGTTCGGAATCGATCGCGACCTCACCGGCTTTCAGCGGCGGCGACAGCGGACGATCCCAGCAGCACAGCGCACGCGCCACCGGGCGGCGCCAACGCGCGGCGCCGACGGGATTGCCCGGACGGATGCGACGCTGGCCTTCGGATGCGCGCGCGAGGTGCTGCGGCAACAGCGCGCCGAACAGCGACGCATCGGGATTGCGATCCGGCGTACCGGCAGAATGATCGCCGCGCGCGAAATAACTGGAACCGTCTTCGGCAATGTAGAAATAATGCTCGGCGCTCGGCGCGACCGCATTCAAAGCGGGCAGGTAGATTTGCAGGGCGAGACCGCGCCCATTGCGCAGGATCGCTTCGCAGGCCGGGAAATTCGCGGCGACCGCGCCTTCGTTGACGACCCGCACCAGCAGCGCTGGATGATGGTATTCGCCGCTGTCAGTCTGATACGGCGCCACGCCCGCGGTGTAAGCGAAACTCGGCGTGACGCCGTCGAGCTTCAACTGCCCTTGCGGATTGCGCACTTGCAACTGGTTCGCGAACGGCTGCCCCGACGAATAGGTCTTCGGCGTGGGTACGCCTTCCACCAGCGCGAACACCGCGCCGAGACGCACAGCATCCAGGCGGAAACGATGCGTCGGCCCGAATGCGCCGATATCGCCGGGAATCATGCCGCGCAGATCGGCCAGATCGCCGTAATCGCTCGCGGCTTCGTGCGAGACGGCGTCGGGAGACGGCGCGCCGAGCAGCGGAATGCCGTCCTCGTACAGCGAAAAGCCGAGGGGCGAAGCGATGTACGCATTCGGATGCGCGCGCAAATCCGCGATGCGAATCGGCGTATCGTCGACGTTCGGGCGACAGATGTCGGCGCCGGAGGCGCCCGGGCGCGCAGCGACTTGTGCGCGCAGCGCATCGGTCGCGCCGCCCGCATGCAGCGCGGTGTCGAGCCCGAGCGGATGGAAACAAAAACGCCCGCCACCGGCCGCTTTCGGCGAAACGCCGACCAACGGGAACGACGGCAGCGGCCAAACGAAGACCGAGACATTCTCGATGCGGTGCCAACCGCGACGCTGATCGGCTGGACGCATGTCGTGAAGTGCCCTCGCACGCGAGAACGGCGTGCTCAACGCGGCCACCGCTTCGGCGTCGCGCAGATCGACCGCGAAGGTTGCGGCCGGCTTGATGTGATCCAAATGCTGCAGCCAGGCGGTGCGCTCGAACATCTCCACCGCATGCGTGCCCATGCCGCCGATATCGTGCGCCACGCCTTCCAGCCCGGCGAGCGTGCCCTTTTGCCGACGCCAGTGCAGCGTGTTCTTGACGTCGTCGCGATTGCGCGCGGCGAATTCGCGACTGCGCGCCAGATCGCCGCTGAACAGCACCTCGGTGCCGACCAGATCGGCCAGATACGCGATCGCCCAATCCTGCGCCGATTCGATGAAGTGATCGGCGTAATGCTGTTCCGTGGTTCTGCGCAGCAGCCACAGTTCGTCGGCATACAGCCCGATCAGTGCGCGCAGCCGGCCTTCGGTATCGCGTCCGCGATAGACGTTCGGCAGCCAGCGCCAAAGCTGGTCGGCGATCTGCGCGCGCGTGGGCGTGGGGCGATCGATCATGCCAAACCTCCCACCAATTGCAGATTGAAACGGCCGATCGCCGCGTCGGCGGCATCGCCGCCGGTCGCGAGAGCGTCGGACGGAACGAAGATGCGGTCGGCCACGGTTTCCGCGTCGCTTTCGGCGTGGAAGGCGGTCGCGACCAAGTGATCCACACCCTGAATGCTTTCGGCCAGGGCATAGACGTCGCTGAGCACCAGATCGGCGCCGAGTGCGCGTTGGTCGAAACCGAAGAATCCTGCGCTGCCGAAGGCGTCGAGCAAGGCGCGCTGCACATCGCTCTGCAGCACCCGCGGCGATACATTCACGCGTAGCGACAAGCGCACGGGCCACGGCCGGTAATCGCGCACGCGCAGACGCGCCGGGTCGGCGCTGCGCGCGGACAGATACGCCAGCAGCGCCTCTTTCTGCGGCGTGGACAGCGCGCTGCCGCCGGTCGCGGCCACCGTCAAGGCGATCACGCTGCGCGCGGCGCGGCCGCTGCCCTCGCGTTCGAGATCGGCGCGCGCCTTGGCGACGCCGGAATAGCTCAAGGCCAGATCGAGGTAATCGCTCAGCGCGACCGCGCGGTCGAGCGTGCGCACGCGATGCGCGGCCTGACGCTTGATCGAATCCGGCGTTTCCGTATCGCTGCCGCCGCTGGCGGGCAAGGGATTGAAGCTGCGTTCGAGGAACGGCAGCGCGCGCGGCATCGTCGCGATCGCCGCGGCGGCGACGTTCGCGCTGCCGCCGTGACCGATCCGATACTTCGCGATGAGGTTGTTGCGCCCGGACGGCGGCACCGCACCGTGAACGCCATCGCCGAAGACCACCGTCGCGCGTTCGCGTTCATCGATATCGATGGCGTAATGACGATCGAGCGGGCCGCTGCCGGCCAAGGTTTCCACCGCTGTCCACAATTCGCCGTCGACCCACACATCCACCGCAGGCCTGACGCCGCGGGCGGCGTTGGCGTCGGGCACGAAGGCCACCGCGGATTTGCGCAGCGCGAACCGCTGCGGGGCGAGCGTGGGATCGCCGCTGCCCAACGTTTCGTCGACGACCGATGCCCCGTGCGACACGCTGGCGACGTTGCCGTACACGACCGTATCGCCGAGCGCGTAGCCGTGTTCCAACGGCCGCGCCAAGGCGATGCGCGTGCCGTCGGCGATCGTCTGCACCTGGGTGATGCGCGCGCCTTCCGCATGGGTCGCGTCGGCGACCACGATATCCATGCCCAGCGCGAGACCGACCGGCGCGCCGACGATATCCAACTGCGACAAGCCGCTGGCGAGTGTCGTTTCCGAACGATCGTAGCCGACGACGCGCATCGCGTGTTCGTAAGGTCCGTACACATTCATGGTGGCGACGCGGAACTGGCCGTCGACGCTGCCGTCGAGCGTGAGCACGGTCTTGCCTTCCACGGTATCGGCCAGCGCCACACGATGCGCGCGGGTCCGCAGGCCATCGCTCAAGCCCAGCACGATGCCGGGCGCGAGGCCTTCGTAGGTCTTGTCGAGGGTCAACACCGTATCGCCGTTCTGGTACACCTCGGGCGATTCGACGAGCAACACCGGGCGCAGCTTGGTCTGGTGCGTGGACGGGTCGTTCGGCTTGAGCATGTAGTAACGAACGCGTGCGACCAGGTCGAACGGCCGCGATGTCGGCCGCAGCGCTCGCGTCGTCGGCTGCGTCAGGACGATCACGTTCTGTGAGACGCTGGCGACGGTCGCCATTTCCACGCCGCTGGCATCGGCCAGCAGCAGCAAGTCGCCCGGATCCGGCGTGTGCGGGAATTCCTTTTTCTTGTAGCCCAGCGGATCGCGATACAGCGCGGTCACACCCGCGCGCACGGTCGACGTGGTGCCGCCGCAGGAGGTGCCTTCGAGCACGCGCGTTTTGGAACGCCGCAACGAGGCCGGTACGCCGCGATTGAGCACGACAGTCTTCGCGTTGGTGTCTTTGCCGAGCACGATCGCCGGGAATTGCAGTCCGCCGTTTTCGACCAATACCGCGCCGCCCACGGTGAACATGGTGGCGTTGACCACCGGCAGCGTGTTCTGGCCCAGCGTGATCTCGTCGGCGCGTTCGGCCGCTTCGAGCTTCATCGTTTGTTTGTTGCGGCCGTAGATCGTGGTATCGGCGATCGCGAAATCGACGCTCGCGGTCGGCGCACCGGCCGCCCAGCGCAGTTCGGTAACACCATCGACCTCGGCGGCGGCGGTCAGCGGTACCGCCGCGAGCGTCGCGCCATCGTCGAACACGATCGGCGTGCCGGTTTTAACGCCCGCGTACAGAGCGTCGGTCAGCACGGCGGTGTCCTGGGTCGCGACCGCCGCATTGCGCAGCGCGAGCATGCGGCCGGAACGGTCGTAACCGATCAAACGCATCGTATTGCGCGAGGGATCGACCGAAAGCGCCGTCAGCGTCTGGAAAATGCGCGGGCCGGTATCGCTGGAACCCGGCAACGGCGGCGCGGTGATCTGGAAGCCGCTGGGCAACAGGCCGGTCTGATCGGGTTTCGCCAGGAACGCCTGCAGCGTCGCCGCGCTCGAACCCGCGCCCGGCGCGTAATCGATCAATGCGGACAGATCCATCAACGAACGCGGCAGCATCGCGGTGCGCAGGAAGCCTTCGTTCGCGCGATGGTCCGCGTAGCCGTCGAGGATCGCGCACATCTGCGCCGCGAGGCGCGCCAGTACGATCGCGTAATCGCCGCCCTCTTCCAGGAACCGCGCGTTCCAACCCGGCAAGGCTTCGGGCAGGCGCTGCAGCAGGCGTGCGGCGACGCTGTCGTGATCGTCCGCGGCGTAATCGATACGCGGCAGCGCGGGGCGGTTCGCGACCGTCACCGGCAGCGCATCGATATCGACCGGCCCGGTCGTGAACGGCGCGGTCATCGACGAAGCGTTCATGGACGTGTCCTGGCTCATCAGCCCTCCTTCCCGCCGACGGTGCGCACGTACAGCACGCCGTTATCGGTCGCGGCCGGGTCGTTGTCGCAGCGCGCGACTTCCAACGCGCCGACCGGGATCATGCCGTCGACTTCGTTGTCGGGATAACGGTCGCCGAGGCGCTTGAAGCGCGTGACCGCGACCGATTCCACGCCTTCGATCGCGGCGACGACGGCGTAAAGATCGGACAAATACACCGGCTGGCCGAACGCGAAACGTCCAGGCGCGAAGAACGGCGTGCCCGATTGCGTCGGACCGACCAGCGCGCGCTCCACGGCGCCGCGCACATCGCGAGCGAAATGTCCGACGCCGACTTCGACCTTCAGCGCGACATGCAGCGGGCAATAGCGCGCATCCTCGACGCGCACATCCAGCCCCGCCATCTTCTTGCCGTCGAGCAGGCGCTCGAACGCTTCGCGTAGGTCGTCCGTCGCCGAGAGCTTGCGACGATCGGGCATATCGACGCTGACGAAGACGGTGTTCCAGGTGCCGGTCTTGCGCACCCGCGCCAAGCTCTGCAGCGGCGCGTAGTGTCGACCGTCGACGCGCACGCCTTCGGCGATGCAGATCGGATAATCCTCCGGCACCACGGCGCGCGCGATCGTGCGCAAGCGATACGGCGCCATCAATTTCGTGTGGGCGAGACTTTCCGGATCGCGCGCGCCCGAGGCCGCGACCGGATTGCGCACGCGCAGAATCTTTTGCGACGGCAGCGGCAGCGCGGGCGGCGCAATCATGTTCTGCAGCGTGCCCGGTGCGGCATGACCGGCATTGCCGAGCCCGACGCGATATTCCGCGACGATCGCCGCGCCTTCGGGCGGCATCGCGCCGCGCACGCCGTCGCCGAAATGCAGGGCGACATAGCCATCGTTGTTGCGCGAGACCCGATAGTGCCGATCGGCGGCTTCGCTATCGATGAAATCTTCGACTTCGCTCCAGTCTTGGCCGTCCACGCGGACGATCAAGGCTTGCGCGGTCGTTGCATCCGCGCTCGAGAACGCCGGCGCGATCTGCGCGATCGGGGCGAGCGAGAGTTCGAGCGTTTGATTCGGCGTACCGCTCGCTGTCGCGCGTTCTTCCTGCGAAGCGCCGTGCGTGGCGTGCGCGGCGTTGCCGTAGACGCGCGCCGGGTCGATGCCGAGCACGGCATCGCCCAGACGCGAGTAGTCGCCGATCAGCGGCGCGGTCAACTGCAACGTGGTGACGCCGGCCGCGAACACCGGAGGAGCGGCCAATTCGCACCATTCGCCGTTCGGCAAGCGCGTCGGATCGATTCGCGGCTGCGCGGTATCCGCTTGTTGGATATACAACCGGGCGCCCTTCGCGACGAGCCCGGTGAGATCGGCGGCGATCCGCACTTGTTTGCGATCCGCGCCCGACGGCGCATCGGCCGCGAGCGCCAAACGGCTGAGCGCTGGCACGACGACGATGTCTTCGGAGGTTTCGTACACCACTGCGGCGTCCGCGGTTTCGACGCCCTTCGCCGGCACGCTGCCCACCGCGAACCCGGCCGGCAACAGGAACGGCGCAGCGCCCGCGGCTTCGATCAGCAGCACGGTTTCGGCGGAACGGCCCGGATCCATGGTGTAGTCGATCATCCGCGCCAGCTTGCGCACCGATTCGCGCTGGGTCGCGGTGCGCAGGAAACCTTCCAGCGCGACGCGATCCTGCAGATAGCCGAGTTGATCGCCGGCGAAGGCCAGCAATTCCATCAGCACCACGCCCAGGTCCGCTTCGTTGCGGTCCAGCCACTCGGGCGCCAACTGCGGCAACTGATCGAGCATCGCCCGCAGCAGGCTGTCGTAATCGTGCGCCATCAAATCGACGCCCGCATAACTGCGCGGCGCCGGGGTCGGGGTCGGCGGTTCGCGTCCGCAATCGACGGTCAGGCAATCAGCCACGGTTCGTGCCCTCCTGCGGCGAGAGCTGGTACAGCACGCGGCGCCGTTCCAGATCGCGGCGCTTGGTGTAAACCACCTCGATGTGCAGCGTCTCTTCGATGGTGTCGACGTGGACGGCGTTGACCATCGCCAGGTCGCCCAGGAAGGTCTGCAGCGATTTGGCGACGGTGAATTCGGTCGCGGCGGCCAGCACGTCGTTGTTGCCGCGGAACAGCAGATCGCGCGCGCCGCAGCCGAAGGTCGGCAACATCACGCGTTCGCCCGGCGAGGTGAACAGCAATTGTTCGATGCGTCCGCGGATCGCGCCGTCGAGATCGGTCGTCGCCGTCGCGCCCGCGCCGGTCAGCGAAAACGGAAACATCAAGTAGCGTTCGTCCATCGCGGTGCCCTGCCCTTAACTGATGTCGCCGTTGGCGCCGCTGAGCGTCGCCGCGGCGGCGGGAATGCTGTTGCCGAACTTGCCTTGGACGACACGCACGTCGAGATTGGCTTTCAAGTGATTGACGATGCCGGTCGAAATGGCGATGAAAGTCTTGCGGCGGTTTTCCGCGGCGTCGGGCGTTTCTTCCTCGAGATCGAGCATGCCCTGCGCGATCATCGCCAGTTCGATGGCGTGCGCCATGCTGCCCACGTCCAGGGCGTCGCCGACGAGCGTGCCGGGTTTCAGCATGGGACGCTCCCGTTCGCGATCGGCGATTTCAGAAGAGAGATGTTCAACAGGGGCATGACGGCAACTTCGGCAAGGCGGGCAAGGACGGCAACGCCGGCAGCGAGGGAATCGGCAGCGGAATCACCAACGACGGAATCGGCAGCGACGGCAATGCGGGTAGAGCCGGCAATTTCGGCAGCGACGGCAAGGACGGCAGCGCCGGCAGCGAGGGAATCGGCAGCGGAATCACCAACGACGGAATCGGCAGCGACGGCAACGCGGGCAAGGCCGGCAATTTCGGCAGCGCCGGCAGCGAGGGCAGCGGCGGCAGGCTCGGAATCGGCAACGGAATCACCAGCGATGGAATCGGCAGCGAGGGAATGCGGCAGACGCAGGTCATGGTCCGTCTCCTACTTCAAGGTCACGGATTTGGACATCGCCGGATGCGTCGGCGCGGACAACGGCATCGGCACCGGAATCGGCGGGCCGGACGGGCCGAGCGCGGTCGGATGCGTATGCGCGTCGAAGATCGACGCGAACGCGCGGCCGAGAATCGCCGGTTCCATCGCGCCCTCGCCCAGCGAAATCGTGTCGCTGCGCACCATCACGTTCTTGGCGATCACCTGCACCGCGGTGCCCGCCATATCGATCACGCTGCCGTCCTTGTTGGTCAGGGTGATATTGGATTCGCCCAAGCGCACGTTGTTGCCGCCTTCGTCGGCGATCGCCACTTCGCCGTCCTCGGCGTTGAGATAGACGAAGCTGCCGTTCTTGTTGCCGAGGGTGATGCTGCCCTTCTCGTCGAAACTGAGCGTCGCGCCGTCTTTGTGGCGGATGGTGATGCTTTCCTTGCCTTCGATATCGCAGAACTCGAGCAGATGCCCGCTGGAGGTCTTCAGCACCCGGCGCTTGGGTTCGTTGTCTTCCATGTCCTGCGCTTCTTTCGGCACTTCGGTCGCGCCGCCGGGCGCCGACCAGAACACGCCGACCCAGATCGGGCTGTCGAGATTGCCCTCCTCGAATTCGACCCACACTTTGCTGTCCTTTTCGGGCACGAAGAACAAACCTTGATCGGGGCTACCCCCGAAGGGCAGGCACGGCCACGCCCAATCGCAAACCGACGGGCTTTCCGGATCGTCCGGCACCGCATCGCCTTCGGTGGGAAACAGGCTCGGCACCCAAACGCGCAGGCGTCCGAGTTGGTCGGGATCCTTGTTGTCGACCACGACGGCGCGGTACTTGCCGTAGTACTGGTTTTCCAGGCGCTCGACGCGCTCGGTACCTTGCGACATGGCGGTGGCGGATGCGTTCATTCGTCGTTCCTCATGCCGGCAACACGCGTGGGCCTTCCGCGGCCACTTCGATCGGATCGGTGTCGATGCCGCCGCCCATCGCAGGCGGCGACGAGGACGAGGAGGACTCGCCCTCGAAGTTCTCGCTGCCCAACTGCCCCAGCGCGTTGCGCACCAGCTCGAATTGCATGTCGTAGGTCCGCATGGTCAAGCGGTGCTGCAATTTGCGCACGTAATACACGCCGTTGTAATTGCGGCCCGCGCCTTTCACCGTCACCGTTTTGCGGCTGCGCAAGACGACGCCATACAGCAGGCCGTCGAGCGTGCCGGCGCCGGTGACCCACCAACCGTTCCGCCGCAACATGCCGGCGGCGTATTCGCTGGCCTGCGCGCCGGAATGGAAGCCATGCCCGCGCGCGATCCGGCGCGATTGCGGCATCGCCACCGCGCCGCGCAGCGACGACAGCGGCTGCGTCCCGAGATCATCGAGCCCGGAAGACTCCACCATATCGGTGACGGCGACGCCTTCCATCGCATCGAAGTACGTCACCTGCGCCACGGTCGGCGCGGTGCCGTCGGTTTGGAAGCGCAGATGGTGGCAATTGGTCTCTTCGCCGAAATTCACCGCGATGAGCTTTTGCGGCGTTTCGCCCAATTGCGGCGGACGAAAGTACGCGTTCGCGCCCAGCACGTAGAACTCGTAGCCGCGACGACGCGCCAACTCGCGCAGGAAGCGATGGTCGCTGCCGCGCTGCGCGATTTGCAGCGGCGGTTCGCCGCCGCTGGGCGGTTCGGCCACGATCGGCTTGAATTCGTATTCGGCGATGATCTCTTTGGCGATGTCTTCGTAGGATTTTCCGCGCCAGACCCGCGCCTTGTCCTCTTGATTCATGTGATAGGACGCATCGACGCCGCGAATGGACACGGTCATGTTCGATTGCGACTCGTCGGTCTGACAGTCCACATGCGAGATATAGCCGTCGAACACCACTTCGGTTTGCTTGGGGAATGCGGCGAAGACCGTGACCCGATTCCAGACCTGAAGGTTTTCGTCTTCCAGATACGGCCAACTGCCATCGTCGTTGCGACAGGCGTGCAGCTCGATCGCGCAGGACGAACCGACGTCCAAATCCTCTTGCACCGTGACCGACTGCACACACTCCAACAACGACGCGTCCACGCTGCCGTTCACGCGGACGGCGCAACTGAAGGAACGGTCGGAGGCGGTGGGAATCGCGGGCACGCGGTGGGGTCCTGGAGGTCGATCGGTGGGATGTCAGGGATTGCGGTTCTTCGGGATGCGCAACAGGCGTCCGGGCACGAGCAGTTCTTCCAGCGTCATCGCATCGGGATTGGCATCGGCGATCAGCCACCACTTGCGCGGGTCGTGAAAGAATTGATTCGCCAGCAAATCCAGACGATCGCCTTCGCGCACTTGATAAATCATCGCCAGCTCGGTGGCGAGCGGTTCGCGCGTGCGTTTGATCGTGCGCGTCGCGCCCTCGCCGTCCGCGAACGCGGCGTCGAGAATCCGTTGATAACGCGAGCCGTCAAAGAACATCGGCGAAGTCTCCTATGTTGCCCAGATTCATCGCGGCCAACGCCATGCGCCAACCGTGCGAATACAGGTACGGCGGGTTGAAGCCTTCCAACACCTTGAGTTGCACGGCGATCTGCACGCGCTTGGGGTTGAGATCGGGGAAATACTCTTGCTCGGTGATCTGCAGGCTGGTCATCACCACCGGCATCACCCGCTTGCGGCCCCAGACGAACAACAGAATCGGAATGGTCTTGGCCTGCGCCGCGCCGAATTGATCGCTGCCGCCGAGCAGATTGCCGATGGGGAAACCGAACAGTTGATCGGTTTTGGGGTAAATCATCAGTTCCAACACCGACAACTGCGCGCCGACGCCGAATTGCTTGGCGAGAAACTGGTCGTCGTGCAGATCGTCGCTGGCGTCGAGCATCAGGTTCAGGCTGATCGTCTCTTCGCTCACCTGCACTTGCGATGTGCACGCGCGCTGTTGCGCTTCGCTGCCCTCGCGACAACCGGCGCCGCTGCCGTCCGCGCCGCCGGCGCCGAAACTGGCGGTGCGGCCGCGGGTCAGCGTTTCCGGGTTGAATTGGAACGCGAACAGCAGCGGCGGCAAGGACAGGCCGTATTCGATGAAGGCCCCTCGCAGCAGTTTCGGTCGCATCACGTAATCGGACATCGTTCGTGCTCCGGGTCAATCGCGAACGGCGGCGAGAATGCGGCGGGCGACGCTGCCGGCGAGGCGCTCGCGCGCCGCGGCATCGCCGAGTTGAGTCGCATCGATACGCAAGGACAATTCGCCGATGCGGATACGGCCCTGCCCGGCCTGCGACAACGCGCGGCCGATATCGCCGGCCAAGCGCTCGGCGTGGCGCTGCGCATCGCCCGCCGAAACGCCGTCGGCGACGACGCGTACGGATTCGATATGCACCTGCGCGCCCGTGGATTCGGTAGGCGAACGGTGGCCGACATGCGTCGGGGCGGAGGATCTCGCGTTCATGCGCGCAGCCACCACACGTCGAACGCGCTTTCGAGGTCGGAAACCTGCAGATCGCGCGGGCCTTCCGGCGGCGTCAGCATCAATCGTCCGTACTGCGTGCCGCGAAGTTGAATGCCGCTGAGCAGCAAGGCCGAAGCGATACGATCGGACGCGCTGCGTTGGGGGTAAAACGCGAAGTCCAGCGCGCAGACCAGCGTACCGAACTGATCGGGTAAGGCGAAATCCATCTTCGGCGCGAAGGTCACGACTTTGGGCACGCTGTCGATCGTCGAGGTCACGGTCCAGGACAGCACGTCGAGCGTCGCGAACGTCCGACAATGCACATCGAGCGTGATGTCGTCGCTGGCGATGGCGATGCGCGAATGCGCACCGAGCGCTTCGCGCAGCATCGCATCGAAGCGCGTCGTGAGAGCCGCGAATTGCGCTTGAATGAACGCATCGCGGGCGGCACGCTCGGCGGTTTTCGCCGCCGCCGTCGCTTGGCGCTGCACCAGCATGGGATCGATTTTCTCGGCGATGCTCATTGCGGTCTCGGTCAATCGCGGCGGGCGAAGTAGGACGCCCATGGATTTGAATAACTCGGGTTTCGATTGCCAGGCGACGCCGCTTGGCGTTGCGCGCTCGCCGAAGCCTGCGGCGCGGGCGTCGCTGCGGGGCGTGCCGTCGCCGGCGTTTGCACTGTCACCTGCACGCGATCGATGGTGACGCTCGGGCCGTTCGCACCGTTCGACGCGGCGGTGGGCGACAGCAATGCCGCGATCTGCGCGGCATCGAGCGAACGCGGCGGCGCGAACGCGCGGGCCGTGGCGTCGCCGGTCTCGCGCGGCATCGATGGCGTGGCCGAAGGGGCACCCATCTCGACCGTTTCGTGACGAAGTCTTGCTGCGGCGGGTTCGTGCGCATCGTTACGGGCATCGGCGACTTCGCGACGCTCATACGGTGATGTGGTTTCGTCCGGGGGAACGGTGCGCGCTTGGGCCACGGCGTTCGAAGGCGGCATCTCGGCATCCGGGGCGACCGCAATCGATGCGTTCGGCGGCGTCGGTTCGGGCGTTTTCGCGGGGGAAACCGCGACTTGCGGAGGCGGCATCGCAATCGGTGAAGACGGCGCGACCGGCGGCATCGAATCGACCTCGCGCTCGCGGGAGGCAATCGCGCCGCGCGGCGCGGAAACGTTGAGGCTTTCGGATGGAGCAACGGCTCGCATCGTTGTGGCCGTCGCCGGTACATCGACTGCGATCGGCGATGGCGTGGACATGTGGCCAGTAGTCGTCGCAGGCGTGCCGTGTTCGCCCGGCGCGAACGGATCGAGCGTCGAACGTGGCGTCGGTCGCGCGTTCGTCGCGCTCAAACCAGTGCGATCAGTTTCCGATCCCATCGTATCGACGACCTGCGGCGATGTACGCGGCGCCGCGGCGCCATCGGCGGAATCGAACATCGTGCGGCTCGGCATCGAAGCGGGCGCTTCGCGCTCGAAACCCTCATCGGCGATGATCGACAACGCAGAGCCGGCATCGCGGATCAGCGGCGATGGCGCGAACGGCGAGCTCGGCTCGGCCAAGGGGGCGGCGATCGCGAACGGATCGAACGCAGCGTCCTCGAATGGACTCGCTTCGGCGGTCGCGGGTTCGGACGCGCGGGACGTCGGCACCGCCTGCGCGCGCACCACCGGCGGCAGCCAACGCGCGCGCGGCGCCGTCGGAGCGATGCCGCGCAACGGCAAACCGCGACGCGCGAGCGCGTACGGTTCCTTCGTTTCGGCGGTGGCGTCACGGTCGCTCATGCATCAGGTCTCGGCGGCGAATTGGCGGGCGATGATGTCCAGGTAAATCGAGCGTTTCCGCTTGGGAAGCCGAAGAATGTCGGCTTCGGACCAGTGATAGCGCATGGCGATGATGTGGACTTCTTCGTAAAGTCGGCTCATCTCCGTCATGCGCTCGGCAAAAAAAAAGCGTCGAGGTCGAAGCGATAACTCATATCCGCGGCGCAGTACGGGCAGCCGATGTCGATGAACAGATCCGGCCCCGGCGCATTGGCGTCCATCCACTCGGCCAAGCGCGAGCGCAACGCGATCGACCAGGCGCGGGTGTCGTCTTCGCTGGGCGGCCCCTTGCCGTCGATATCCAGCACCACGCGCGCGAACAAGGCGCTGTTCGCCGCGGCCGGGTTACTCGCTGCGTCGCTTTCGATCGCGGATTGATCCGCGCCGTTGGGCAAACGCACGCGCAGCCGATGCCCACCGATCTCGATGTCATACGCCGCCTGCGGATGTTCCAAGCGACGCAGCGGCAGTTCGCTGATGGCGAAATCGACATCGACCTTGCGCGCGCACGACGGACAGCGCGCGACCTGATGGATGGCATCGCCCAAGTCGAGTTGGCGCAGCCGCAGCAGCAGATAATCGCGGTCGCCGATCGACAAACGCTCGGCCAGCGCCAGATCGGTCGGCATACGAACGCCGTCCACGGACTCGATCACCCGCGCCAGAAACGCGCTGACGCGTTTCGCATCGCTGCCGGAACGGCGGTCGAACAGCGACTCCTCGTCCGCGCCGTTGAGCTCGCGCACCCGCAGCCGGCGATGCACCGCACCGTCGGCATCGACGATGCCGCCGGGCAGCGTCAGCATGCGCGCGTTCGTGGGATCGTCGGCGTCGCTGGCGATATCCGCGAAAGTCAGTTGCTCGATCGTGGTCATGCGTTCGGGCGCTCCTTACTGCATGACCTGAATGCCTTCGTTCTCCAGCGTGATCGTCTGGATCATCACATCGGCCGAATTGGCGTCGAGGTCGGGCACGGCGACATACTTCGAGACCCAGCACTGATACACGCGATACGCTTTGACACGCTCGTTGTTCAGGTTATAGATCTCGATATCGATGTCCTTGCGGAAATCGTTCGGCGTTTTCTGGGAATCGGACCCTTTGTTGCCGAGATAATTGGACATCGCCGTGGCCCAGGCTTCGAAGGTTTTGTCCTGGGTGACGCCTTGATCGAGCGTGATGGCCTCGAACGAGACCATGCCCGGCAGCTTCTGCTTGAAGCTGTCCATATCGCCGGTGCGGTATTCCTTGGATTCGACGCTGACCGTCAGCGCCGAGCACTTGGTGAGCCCGGCCACGACCTGCCCTCCGATCTTGATCTTGAATTTGAACTTGCGGTAGGGGTCGAATTGCGAAGCGCGTGCAGCCATGTCGATTGCTCCTCGGTTGCGAATGCGTTGGATGGATCCTGCGGAAGACCGGCGATCGCAGCGCTCGTCGCGCATGCGGAGTCGGTGCTATGTCTCATCGGTCGGTCGACCGTCGTTCGTGTTCAGAGTCGTTCCCAGCCCTCATGGCGCAGCGTGACGCTGGAAATGCCGTAACCGCCGTTCAATGCGTCGAGATCCGGCCTCGCCACGTACTTCGATACCCACGCGCGATGCAGCTTGTAGCGGCGGATCATCGCGTTGTCCGAATTCGCCGGCGTGGCGTTGAGATCGAACACTTCGATGAGCACCGTGCGCTTGTAGCCTTTCGCCGACGTCGGGTCGTTGTGCAGCGTCATGACCTGATTGGCCCATTTCTCGAACGTCGAGTCGGCGCTCCAACCCTGTTCCAGCGTGACTTCGTCGTAACTGATCATGCCGGGGTTGTAGCGCGCGCCGAAGGCGTCGCCGGCTTCCTTGATCTCGTTGGCGGCGACGCTGCGCCCCAGCGGCGAGACTTTCTGGATGCCGGCGATGGTCGCGCCGTCCAACCGGACCCTGAATTTGTAGGTCCGGTACGGATCGTGTTGCGATGTGCGCGCTGCCATCGGGGACGACCTCAGCCCTGCGGACGCTGCGATTTCTGGCTGATGCGGATGATCACGAACTCCGCCGGTTTCAACGGCGCGAACGAGATTTCCATATTCAGGCGACCGGCGTTGACTTCGGACGGCGGGTTGAGTTCTTCGTCGCATTTGACGCTGAACGCTTCGTCCGGGGTGGCCCCCGCCAAAGCGCCCTTGCGGAACTCGCCCATCATGAAATCGTCGATGTTCGCCCTGAGTTGATCCCACAACGGCTTATCGTTCGGCTCGAACACCGACCACTGCGTACCGCGATAAATGCTCTGTCGCAGGTACAGCGTGTAGCGGCGCACCGGCACGTAGCGGTATTCGGGATCGGATTGCGCCGCGAAGGTGCGTGCGCCCCAGACGACGATGCCGCTGTCGGGGAACTGGCGAATGCAATTGACGCCGATGGGATTGAGGATGTCCTGTTCGGCGTCGGTCGTGGAATATTCCAAACCGATCGGACCGATCAAGCCGGTTTCGGTGCCGGCCGGCGCTTTCCACACGCCGCGCGAGTTGTCGATGCGCGCGTACAAGCCGGCGATGAAACCGGACGGCGGCACGAAACGTTTCGGATTCTTGCCCGCGCCCGCGCGATCGGCGATTTCCAACCACGGGTAGTACAGCGCGCCGTAGCTGTTCTTCGGACTGACTTTGTTGCGCATGTAATCTTGCGCGTGGACCGGCTCGGTGATCGGCGTGTCCTTGGTGCGCTTGCCGTTGGTGTCGGCGATGAAGAAGCAGTCCTGGCGCGTGCCGCAGTAGCCGAGCGCCGCGCCGACCACGGCGGGGTCGCTGGCGCCGGGGATGGCGACGAAGTTCACGTCGGACACGTCGTCCAAGGCATGCAAACCGGTTTTCTTGTCCGCTGTGCCGAGCAGATCGCAATTGGTGATCGGGCTGCCGTCGTCGCCGCCGGCGAAGGTCCACGGCTCGTTGATATTGGCGACGAGATGGAAGTTCGGGCGGAAATACGGGGACGCGGCGCTGCCGTCGGCGTAGCCGGTGCGGACTTGGGTATCGAAACCGATGCGGATGTTGGGGCTGTGCAAGCCGTCCTGCACGCGCAACGAATGGAACGACCCGCGACGGGATTGACGCACGATCACGCGACCGTTCACGACCGAGGCCGCGACCGCACCGGCTGCGGCGGTGTTGATGGCGGCGGCGAGTTGATCGGCCGTCACCTGCTGCAGATTCGGGAACGCGAGGCCGGTATTGAACGTGACCGTGATCGCCGCCGATTCGCTGCCGTCGGCATCGTTATTGACGAAGAAGGACAGATTGGCGCCGCTTTCGACCGTGAACGGTCCGGCATTGCTCTGCACGAAAGCGGCTTCGGAACTGCCCAGACCCGCGACGCCGCCGCCCGGCTGCGCGCTGCCGTCCATTTGCACCAGGCCCAGCGTGGGCGCGCCGGTGCCGCCGATCAGCATCGTGCTGTTGTTGGCGCCGATATTGGTGGTGAAGATCATCAAACGGCTGCCGTACAGACGCACGCCGAATTGATTGCCGAAGGTCGCATTGGCGAACGCCGTGGCCAACTCGGATCGCACTTGTTCCAACGTACGCGCCGCACCGGCGGTGAGCGTCACGGAGCCGACCGCATTCCCGTTCAAACTGAACGAGACGATATTGTTCGGCGCGGCGATGTTGAAGGTCGGCTGCGCCGCGGTCAGCAGAGTGCCGCCGATGGCCGCGCCGGCACCGCGATAGGCGCCGTTCATGCCGGCGATACCGGCGTTCGCGCCGATCGAGAAGGCTTGATCGAACCCCGCCGCGTTATGACGCACGCGCAGTTTGCCGGCGTCGGCGCCTTCGGTGGCCGGCACGATCGACGCGGTGAGATTGTATTGCCCCCAAGCCGCGTTGATGGCGTCCACCACGACTTGCGGCGTGCGCGGACTTTGCGCGGTATTGGGAATCGCGGCCAAATCCAGCGCCGCGGCGGCGGTGCCGTCCGGCAAGCTCAACCGAAGATTGTTATCGCCCACCGGCACGACCGGATCGGCCAGCGCCGCAGTCGACATCGCGGTCGCATACGCCAGCGGCATCGCGGCGTTGAGATCGGAGACCTGGATGTATTCGGACGCATCGTTGACCGCAGTCTCGACGTAGTTCTCGCTGTTGGGGTCCATCGAGAGGTTGTCGAACAATTCGACCAATTCGCCGTCGTACAGCACGACCAGTTTGAACTCGCCGGTCGGGTTCGACGAACCATCGTCGACCAGGACGCTCAAACTATTGCCCCAGGCGCCCTTGCCTTTGGCCTCGAGGGTCAGCGTGGATCGCGCATTCGACGTTTCGCGCGAGGTGAGCGTCGTCGACGCCAACCGCGAGGACGCATCCGAAAGCGCGCGCACGATATAGCAGCGCTTGCCGCCGTTGTTGAAGAACTGCTCGACGGCATAAGGCAAGTAAGGACCGTCCCGGGTGACGTCGCCGAACTTGGTCACGAACGAACGCCAGGTGGTGACGAAGGTCGCTTTGTTGGGGATGCCTTTCGCCGTCGCGCCGACGAACGCCGCGGTAGACGTGCCCACGCCTTCGATGGGACGCACGCCGCTGGATTTCTCTTCGACGTAAACGCCTGGGTGGAGATACTCTGCCATGTCGAAACTCCTGTCGGTGGATGTTGGTCGGTCGCCAACGCGGCCGGCCGATACGGAGGGTGATGAGTGGGATGATTAGGAGGATTTGGTTTTGCTTGCGGTCGCGGACGCTTTACCCGCCTTCTTGGTTGAACGCGATGCGTCGGCGGCGCGGCCAACTTTTTTCTCGGTCTTTTGTTTCGTTCCCTTCTTTGTGCCGTTCTTCGCGCCGTTCTTCGCGCGCGCGGGCGCTTCCTGCAGCACGGCGTTCGCTTCGGCGATCACATCGCGCATCCGCGCGGGGACGCGCTTGATCCATCCGCGACGTTCCCAATCGGCCAAGTGGTGGTTGTCGTACAGCGCTTCTTCGACGATCGCGCGCGATGTCGTGTTCGGCCGGATGCTGAGCACCTCGCCGCCGCGAAGATCGACGTCGAGCGTTTTGTCGTATGCGTTATGGAGTCGGCAAGCCATACCGTTCTGTCCTCAAGTTGCGATTCTGGAGACGGATTCGGAACGCGTCGCAGCGGCGCCCCGTTCGAAATGTTCGGCATAACGGCCGAATTCGCCCTGCGGCATGCGCCGTCCGGATTTGACGATCTCGATCCGCACCGCATTGACCAATTCGCGCATGCCGATCTCGCCGCCCGACTCCGCCGCCAAAAACGCCGCGCTCAACGCCGCGTTACGGATGGTGCCGCCGCTGAATTCGAAGCGGCGCGCGAGGAATTCCCAATCGATCTGCGCGCACAGTGGCGCGTTCTTCGGGAAGCTCCGGCGCCACAGGCGAAGACGCTCAGACGCTTGCGGCATGGGGAATTCGATACTGATATGGATACGGCGCAGAAACGCGTCGTCGATATGGTCGCGCTTGTTGGTCGCGAGTACGGCGATGCCGCTGAAATTCTCGACGCGCTGCAATAAATAGTTGATTTCAATGTTCGCGTAGCGATCGTGGGCGTCTTTGACGTCGGAGCGCTTGCCGAACAGCGCATCGGCTTCGTCGAAGAACAGCACCGAATCCATCCGGTCGGCTTCGTCGAAGATCGTGCGCAGGTTCTTTTCGGTCTCGCCGATATACTTGCTGACCACACCGGCCAAATCGATACGGAACAGACGCATGCGCAGGCTGTGCGCCACCGCGTCCGCCGCCATGGTCTTGCCGGTGCCGGACGCGCCATGGACCAAGGCGATCAGCCCCTTGCCGCGCGGCGATAGGTCGTCGAACGACCAATCCTCCATCACAGTGCGGCGATGCTGTACGCGACGGACGATGTCGTCGATCAACGCCATGCGATCTTCCGGCAGCACCAGATCCTTGATCGAATGACGCGTCGTCACCGCATCGGTCAATCGATGCAGGCGCGGCGTAGCGGAGCGGCCGACGACATCGTGCAGAATCCGCGCGCGGTCGTCGTCGTCGCTGGCTGCCATCAACGGCGCTTTCGCCTGCCCGACCGCAATGGCGATCTCGGCCTCGGTCAAGCGGAACTTCGACGCCAGCGCTCGCGCGATCGGCACGAGCGTCTCGTCCGGCCACGCCATCGTTTCGCCGAGCGCCAAGGTCCATGCGGTTTCGCGCTCGCCGATGGCGAGCGGCGGCAGTTCGAATTCGATCGAAACCGCGGTCGGGAACCACAACGGGCACGGCAAACTCTCTTCGGCGCATAAGACGACGCAGCCGCCGTAGGCGCGCAGCCAACTGCGGATCGCGGCGCAGCACTCGTCCTGCGCATCGGCTTCGGTCACGAGCACATCGGCATGATGGATCGCGACGACCAAGCCATGCAGATGCGCATCGCGCAATGCGGCGATGGTCAGTTCGGCGACCTCGCCCGCATAGGCTTTGAACTTGCGCGCATCCAGGTCGATACGACCGATTCCGGCGCGTTGACAGGCCAGATCCAGCGCATGCGTGCGCCCGCAACCGGCACGACCGCGCAGGACGATCGCAGTCCCGGTCTCCGCGTCCGACACCGCGTCCTCGCCGAGCGTCGCGAAAATGTCCGCAAGCGCGGCGGCGACCGTTCCGGCGGCCGCACGGGCGCGCCAGAGCTTGCGCGCGAGCGCAGGCGCGTCGCGATCGGCGCGCAATCGCGCGATGCGCTCGTCGATGCCGTCGTAATCCAATAGGAAACGCACCACGCCGTCGGCGACCCGAAACATACCGTTGCGCGGCGTTTTGCGATCGTCGCAGACCACCAGCCCGAGGCGCAGCAAGGTCGAGTCCGCCAGCAATCGGCGCTGCAAAGGCAAATGCTCCGCCGCGGAGGCGAGCAAGCGCAGCAAGGTGTCGATCGTCGGTCGCGGCTTGGTCAGGTCGTCGTTGACGTAGGCGAATAATCGGTCGAAGCGACGATCGATCTCGGGGGCCAAACAGGCGAGCAGGACTTCGATCTCGAAGGCATCGAGCGCGAATGCGCGGCATAGTCGGTCGAGCTTCGTCCGCGCTTCGGAATACTCCAGCAGCGGCGCCAAAAGGCTGCCGGCGAATAGCGTTTCGTCGTGACCGTTGCGGCCGCCGAGCAAATGATCGACTTCCGCGTCGGTGACGACCAAGTGTTTCAAGGCCGGATTGGACAGACCGTCGCGCATCGACGCGATCAACAGGCCGACGCGGCGGTCGAGTTCGACAACGAGAGCTTCCGTCCATGTCCGCGGAACCGCGAACTCTGCGGCGAGCGTTTCGGCGCCTGTCGTTTCGATCGGCGATTGCGCCTCCAAGGTATTCATCGCATCGGCCCCACGCCGATGACGCGTTCCTGCACGCGCTGCACGTTGCGCAGCACGCGGCTGTCGATCAGCACCGTCGACACTTCGTAAGTCGTGCTGAGCCGATAGGAGGCTTTCTCGAAGGAACGCCAGAGATCGATCATTTCACCGAGCGGCAGCGTCCGCGGCACGATCCGCAGCTCCTCGGTCATTTGCGCCAGCATGGCGTCCAGAACCGGGTTTTCGCTGGTGATCAGCGCGTTCTCATTGAAGGCGCGCATGACTTCGCCGAGCGTACGCTGGATTTCCAGTTCGTCCGGGCCATAAGGCGTGATCAGAAAATGCAGATTCAAGCCGAAAGGCGCGGCGACGAGTTGGGTGTCGGTACGGGTTTGCCAATCGAGGTTGGTGGTGAAGGGATTATGCTCGACCCGATACAGGTAAAGGCTGAGCTTCGGCTCGGCGCCGCCGAGGTCCACCGGCGCTTTCAGCACTTCCACGGTCAAGCCTGCGACCTCTTGTTCGATCAAGGCCTTGAGCGTGTTGGTGACCGCCGCGATCGCGTTGAAATCGCTCATTCCGTCTTGTCCCGCTGCCTGTCTGCGCCCACCGCATCTTCTCCGTCGGGTTCGTCGATCCGTTCCGATGCCGCATCGCGTTGCGCGCTTCGGTACACCGTGCCGCCGTCGGGCAACACATCCCGCTTCAACGCACCGCTTTGCGATAAGGCCTCGAGCGCGCGATGCACCACTTCCACCGGAAGATCGACGCCTATCGCCGGCAACCACCACTGCGCGACGCCCTGTGCGTTGTCCGCCGCGGTGGGGTGCGCGGCGACATAGCGTTCGATAGCGGCGACCGCGAGGTCGATGCCCGAACGTTCCGCCGCGACCCGCGAGTCCTCGAGCATGACCACCGCTCCCGCTCCAGTTGCCGTTATCGACCGATTGCCGTTTCCACCCTATTGCCGCAACGCGGCCCGGTCACCGCGCAACGCCGCAGCGTCGCAACAACGCAACGCCACAACAGAACGCAATGCCACAACAGCTACAGCAAAACGCGGGCCAAGTTTCGAGCGACCAAGAAACGACGTGTTCGATACGAATGTTTCGCACGCGCTATACCGAACGATATCCACGCAGCATTTCGTAAGTGATTGATCCGAATGAGCGATTGTTATGCGTTCGCGATACGCACGCTTCGTGGCGGCGATGGCGAACGCTGATGTGCGCGATGCTGTGGCCGCTCCGATTTCGCCTCGACCGGGTCGTGCGCGACCCGGCTTCGCGTGCAGTTGGGTCGCGCGCGACCCGGACGTACGTGTTTCGAAGCGGACGCGAGACCGTATGTGCCCGTCGAATCGTTCCTTCTCTCGCGCACGACGATGCGATTCGATTCAGCATCGATGGCCGAATCGAAACGGATATTGCGTTACGGACGCGTCGATCGCATCGATACGATCGATCGGATGGAAGCCGCTGCGATTCTTTCGCCTATTCGCTGCGTATCATGGCCTGCGCACGCGCGACTCCTCCACGCGTCAAGATTCGACGTGAGGACTTTCGACGTGAGGACTTTCGACACGAGGATTGGTGTTATGAGCATTCTTGCGCCGCATGGCCGCGGCGCATCGGCCATCGACTCTCATCGGCAGGCATTTCCAATGCCTGTCGGATCGATCAAATGCCGTATTTCTTGAGCATCCGCCCCAGAGTTCTGCGCTCTTTTCCCGCCATCGATGCGGCGCGGGTGACGTTGCCCGCGGCAGCGGTCATCAATTGCCGCAGATAATCCTGTTCGAAATTCGATAAGGCGTGCGCACGCGCATCGTTGTAACGCGGCAAGGACGCGTCGTGCGCTACCGTCTGCGTCAGCCGCGACGACGGAACGGCGCCGCCCTGCACTGTCGCGGGTCGGGAGAATGTGATGCCCGCGAACGGCTGCAGATCGAGCACGGCGGCATCCGACAGCAACAACGCGCGCTGCACGACATTATCGAGTTCGCGAACATTGCCCGGCCAGCGATAGTCGGCGAGCCAGCGTCGGCTGCTCTCGCAAAGCGGGCGTTCGGCGACATCGTAGTGCCGCGCATGGCGACGGACGAAGTGCTCGGCCAGTAATTGCGCGTCGCCCATCCGTTCGCGCAGCGGCGGCATTTCCAGCAGCAACACGTTGATCCGGAACGCCAAATCGTCGCGGAAAGAGCCGTCGTCGAGCAAACGGTGCAATCGCGGGCTGGCGGCGGCGATGATGCGGACGTTGCTGATGCGCTCTTGCCTGCCGCCGACGGAGCGATAGGTCTTGTCCTGCAGGAAACGCAGCAACGACACCTGCGCCCGCTGCGGCAGCGAATCGAGTTCGTCCAGGAATAACGTGCCGCCGTCGGCTGAGGCGACGAGGCCGCTGGTGGCTTGTCGCGCATCGGTGAAGGCGCCGCGCTCGTAGCCGAACAACTCGGTTTCGATCAGCGTATCGGGCACCGCGCCGCAGTTGAGCGCCACGAACGGCGCTTGCCGGCGCGACGACAGATAATGGATCGCACGCGCCGCCAATTCTTTGCCGGTCCCGGTTTCGCCCTGAATCAGCACCGGCGCGTCGTAGCGTGCCATGCGTTCGACCATCGCCAAGGCGCGAAGGAACGGCTCGGATTTGCCGACGAAGTTCGGCAATTCGCTCGCGGTCTTCGGGGACATCGGCATTGCGTACTCCACATCGGGCATGCGGTTCGACTCGGCGCCACGATTCCGCGACTGCCTCGCTCGTCGTGTGCGCGATGCGCAGAACGCGATCGGTCGATGCAAACGGATACGTGTCGGTCGGGGGACGCCTTGCGCGGGCATCCCTTTTCACCGCTGATGGCGACTGACGTAATGCTTAACGCTGCAATGGGCCGCGAGCGGCCACGCCCGATGGCCCTCTTTTGTCGATATCCGTGGTTGCGGTCGCGACCCCCGCCGGGCCGTACGCTCACGGCTGCTCAGCAGCCGAGACGGCTTCGTCGCGAAGACCCAGCTCGCTCGAGGAAGAACATGTCGTGCAATCGTCACCCATTCGTCATGTCGCCGTCGAGCGCCTCCTTTCAACGCAGCGCACAGCATCGTTCGCGATGAATTTCTGCGTTCGAAATCGACTTCCCGAATCGAACGAAGGCCCGGACGACGATGCGAGACCGTCAAAAACCCTTGCAGACGTCCCAGACCTCATTGTCCAACCGGCTGAGCAAGGCGAAGTCGCGCTTGAAGCCGACGCGGTCCAAGGTCGCCTTGCGCGTGCGCTTCGCCGTTTCGCAGGCGGACGGCGGTGTCGGCTTGCGCGCACCTCCGCGCGCGACTGCGATGCGTCGTCCGTCGCCGCGATTGCGAAGATCCATTTCTTCGGCGATGGCGCGGCTGCGCGCGACGAGCGCGGGATCGATGCCCTGCGCGGTAAAACGACGCACGGCGCTGGTGCGCTGCTGGGGCGAGCAACCGGTGTCTTGGTAACTGACGCCGCCGTGGCGATCGATACAGCGGTAAATCGTGCCTTGAGTTGCGACCGTTGAGGTTCCAGAGGCGGCGGAGGCTTCGCCGAAATGCGCGTCCAGGGCGGCGGCGAACAGCAGCAGGCACAACAGTGCGGGTACGAACCGCGTGCGAGGTTGCGCGTGCGTGTGACGCAGGCATCGGCTGGAGGTCTGAGAGGCAGAAACATTTCGAGCGGAAGCATGCATGGCGATCTCCTGTGGTTGAGGTGTCCACAAGAGGCTACGCAGGCGTTCGAGACGCCGGGATCGGTCGCTGCCGCATTCTTCTGTCGGAAAATTCCGACACCGACACTACGCTCGCGATCTTTCCACGCGATTGTTTGGCGTTAGAGCCTGTTCAAAATCGTCGCGAGCGATGGGGGCTTACGCGCCGCCCGCAGCGCAGAAAGCACAGTGTACGTGCAGGTACATGAGCATTTCGAGCAGCGTAAGGCGCGAAAGCACCGAGGGCAGCAGATTTTGAACAGGCTCTCAACCGCCCTTCAAACTTCCCGCGAGTCGCGCACCCAGCCAAATCAACGCGAGACCCGCGATCACGCTGGCGGCCAGATAAGCCAACATCCAGCCGCTGCGCTGCGATTTCGCGAACAGCAGGCATTCCAACATCAAGGCCGAATACGTGGTCAGGCCGCCGAGCACGCCGACGATCAAGAACGCGCGCCAATACAACGCCATGGGGCCGCGGCCTTCCAGCCATATCGCGATGAAACCGGCGGCGAAGGCGCCGATCAGATTGGCGGCGAAGGTACCCCAAGGCCAACCGTCGCCGAGACGGCGCAGCAAGGCGCCGCCGAGCCAAAAGCGCCCGAGGGCACCGAGTGCGCCGCCCAAGGCGACCAACCCGGCCTGTTGCCACCAGGATGCGATCATGCCGTTCTCCTGCGTCTGGTCGCGCTCAGCGCGCTCGTTGCGCTGCGTGAGACGAAAACGACGAGACGACGAGTGTCGATTGGATGGATGGTGTCGATGGCTAGGGACATCGGCTCACTCCCGCGGTTTGCGCTGCGCCTGCGCACGCTCGGCGCGCAGGCGATCGAGGTTCTCTTTCAACTTGAGTTCCAAGCCCCGCTCCACCGGCGCGTAATAGATTCGCTCGCCCATGGCATCCGGAAAACCGGTCTGCTCCAGGGCCACCCCGCCCTCGCTATCGTGATCGTAACGATAGTTTTTGCCGTAACCGATCGATTTCATCAGTTTCGTCGGCGCGTTGCGTAGATGCAGCGGCACGTCTTGCGTGCCGTATTCCTCGACATCGCGTTTGGCCGCGCCGAAGGCTTTATAGGCCGCGTTCGACTTGGCCGTGCTGGCGAGATAGATCGCCAATTGCGCCAACGCAAGATCGCCTTCCGGGCTGCCCAGACGTTCGTACGTATCCCAAGCGTCGATGGCCATCTGCAGCGCGCGCGGATCGGCCAAACCGATGTCTTCCACCGCCATGCGCGTCATCCGCCGCATGAGATAACTCGGATCGCAACCGCCGTCGAGCATACGCGCCAGCCAGTACAGGGCCGCATCGGGGTTGGAGCTGCGCACGGATTTATGCAGCGCGGAGATCTGGTCGTAAAACTGCTCGCCGCCCTTGTCGAAGCGGCGCGTGCGATCCGCCAAGACTTGAGCGAGGATGTCGTCGGTGATGGTTTTTTCGGCCGCATTGGATTCGGGTGCGCCATCGTCGCCGGCTTCGATCGAGCCATGCTCAAGCAAGCCATGCTCAAGCGAGCCCCCCGCCTCGGCCAGCTCCGCCGCGATCTCCAACAGCGTCAGCCCACGCCTGACATCGCCGTCGGCGGCGGTCGCGATGGTCTGCAGTTGTTCCGGGGCGATACGCAACCCGCGTCCGCCCAACCCGCGCGTTTCGTCGTCGAGCGCGAACTGCAGCGCCGTCGCGATGTCGTCGGCCGACACCGCTTCCATCACATGCACACGGCAGCGCGACAACAGCGCCGAGTTGAGTTCGAACGACGGGTTTTCGGTGGTGGCGCCGACGAACAGAATCGTGCCACGTTCGATATGCGGCAGGAACGCGTCCTGCTGCGCCTTGTTGAAACGATGCACTTCGTCCACGAACAGCACGGTACGCCGGCCCTCGGCGAAACGCTGCGCGGCCTCCGCCAACACTTGGCGCACTTCGGGTAGCCCCGACAGTACCGCCGACACCGCGCGGAATTCGGCGTCGGCATAGCGCGCGAGCAGCAGCGCGAGGGTGGTCTTGCCGCAGCCCGGCGGTCCCCACAGCACCATCGAATGCACCCGACCGGATTCGATCGATTTGCGCAAGGCCGTGCCGGGAGCGAGCAATCGGCGTTGGCCGACCATCTCGTCGAGGGTATGCGGGCGTATCCGCTCGGCGAGCGGGCGCAGGGAGTCGCGATCTTCGGCAGGCATCGGGCGATTATCGCGTAGCGGCGGCCGCGGCGCAGCGCAACGGGTGCCCTCCGACGGTTCGGCCCACTGCGGGCCGGGCGTAATTCGCGCACCGCATGCCGAGGTAAGCGACTGATGCAGCAGCGGAAATACAGACGCGGGCACGATTCGAGACGTCTGGAATCGAATGCGTACTTCGCTTCGGCGACCGAATCGGGAGCCGACTGCGCGGATGAGCGGATTCGATCGGCGCCCACCCTCGTCGGATCTCGGTCCTCACGCGCCGAGCCGGCGATCCGATAAATGGTATCGATCGTCTTTACCTGGACGAAAGATAGGGCCATGATCCGGACGGGGGAGGGATTCCTCGCAATACCGAACGCAGCCGAGGTTGGCTGTCAGCCGCTCCATGGATCAGGAGGGTGCATGGAGCTCATCGATAAGGAAATGACACAGGAGTGTCCTTCATGAAAACGGTTCTGTCGTATTCCACCATCGCGGCCGCCCTGGCCACCGCTATCGCCGCTGTCGTCGTCGGCGCCTCGTCTCCGCAAGCGGCCCAAGTCATCGTCGACTCCGGCTACGCCGAAAGCGTCTACCTCGATTTCGCCGCCGCCTCCGGGCAGCGCGCGAACTTCCAGGTGCGGACGGTATCGAGCGGATCGCTGCAGCAGCTCGAAGGTCGTTCGTTCGGCCAGATCGTAGGCGAACCTCGTTACCAACTCGCGTTCGAGGAAACCCGCAACAGCCGCATCGTCGCTCCGACCATCGGCGCCGTGTTTTCGGTCAATCGCGACGAACTCGATGCCGGCGTCGAGGGCTTCGATGTCGTCGGGTATCCGGTTTCGCAGGGCGTCTATCGCACCCTGTCCGTGCAGGTGAGCGCAGGCGGCCAAACCCGCAGTCACCGCGCATTGGAAATGTGCTGGAAAGGCCAAGATCATTGCGTGATCTACGACCCGCAGATCGAGTTCCTGGATTCGGTGGTGAACAACTACCGTATCGCCAAAGCCGAAGGTTACGGCCCGAAGATCCAAGAGCAATTGCCGACGCAGAGCGGCGAATTCTCGACGCGCGCCGTGTGCCGGCTCGCGAGCAATCTGAATATCATCGGCCGGTCCTTGACCTGGAGCGCGCGCACGGTGAAGTACGAGAACGTTTTCGGCATGACGCTGGTGTCGAAATCCCTCGGGAGTCAGCAAACCGGCATCACCTGCAACTCGAGCTGCAATCCGGCGATGTACGGCTACAGCAACTCGTCGAGCGCGTACGGAAATCTCGGCTACGGCACCGATTGCGGCTGGAAACACGCGACGGGCACCACCGGACGCAGCGGTAAGGCGGTCTCCGAAACGAAGTGCACACACACCTTCACCGGAACGGCGCGCGCCGACGTTACCGTGAAAGGCACCGGCTCCGGCGTCAACCTCGCATGGGACACCAATGGCGGCGTGGACGGCAGAGGTGGTGCGTTGACCGATACTTGCGGTTATTTCTGATCGCTCTCATCGTCGCCGGGCCGACAACGGCCCGGCGACACAACGCATACGAATCGAATCACTGACTGCCGACGACATCCACGCCTTTCGGCGGCGAGAAGCGGAACGTCTTGGCGGAAAAGGTCGGATTCCGCTTCCAGCCGGAAAACACGATTTCGGTGCGCTGCCCCAGCGTATCCAACACTTCCATTCGCGCCAGGCCGCTCTTGTCGAAACCCAATCGGGCGCGTTGAAAACTCGCTTCGTCGGCGCGCTTGGGCGTCAACTCCAACCACGCCAGACCCGAAGCTTCTCCGGCGTCTTTCATTGCGAAATCGCGATCCAACCGTTTGGGATCGACCAAGGCGGCCAGCGGGCTGTTCTGTTCCTCGGCGCCTTGCGGGCGAACGCTGACCTGCTTCAAGTCCGGGTCGTACACCCACACTTGTTTGCCGTCGGCCAGAATCAACTGCGGGAACGGCTTGAGGTATTCCCAGCGGAACAACCGAGGCGCGGACAGCGCGACAAGGCCGCTGTTGCTTTCTTTGCGCTTGCCTTTACTGTCGAAGACTTGCTGCGAAAAACGGCCTTCCAAACCTTTCAGGCCCTTGGTGAAGGCATCGAGCGATTCGCGTCCGCCGGCGATGGCGGGACCGATCGCGGCGAAAACGAGCGAGAACGACAAAAGCGCGGAGGCGATGGCTCGGGAACGCATGCGGGGAGTCCTGAAGAAAACTGTGCGGAGTCTGAAGGGCATTCGCTGAATGCGGATTGCACGCCCGGCCTCAGCGATCTGGCCCAGGCGATATGGATTCAGCGATCTGGTTCAAGCCAATCCCGATGTCGCCCTTTAAGTTCTAACAGCAACCGATGGGGTTGCGAACCGTATGGGGATCGGACATGAAGCTCAAGCATCTCAAGAAAACGGCCTATTGTGCCCTATTGGGCGCGAGCGTGGCGGTCGGCGCGGTTACCGCGAAGGTCACCCCTACTCCGCCGAAGCTGCCCGGCCTCATCACCTACTACTCGAATTCTTCATTGACGCAAGATGTCGGTCAGGAAATCGTGATGTGCAGCGGCGCCAGCTATGTCAGTTGGGGCTACATCACGCAGTACAAGACGCAGGAATTCTTCTATTGCCCGCCGCCGATTCCGGAATGATCGCTTGATCGAGCGACTTGCGCTGTCCAAGGGCGGCGCGCGTACGGCGAAAATCGATACCGAACAGCGCGATCTCGATCGCAGCACGTTAGAACTTAAGCATTGCGAGTTATCGCTTCCCCGATGCGAATCGCGATCGGTCGAATATGGCTGCGCGAATTATAAAAAATCGCGCGCGAAAAAATTTTTTCTTCGATAGATCGAACGACACAGTGGCGAACTACAGGCGGTCGTCCGTCACGATGCGAACCAGCACATTGCAAGACGATTCGAATGGATCACATTCGCTCCGCAGTCGCTTTGGCTGCATGAAAACTGTGGAGAGAATCATGAAGAGCATTAAACATACGGCATATCTCGCACTGCTCGCGATCAGCATCGCAACCGGCGCAGTCGTCGCCAAACCGCCGAAACCGACGCCCACCGAGCCGGCCTACGTTTACTACTTCGCGGACGCCGCGCGAACCGAATACGTCGGCCGCGACGCCATCACCTGCGAAGGTCTTCGCTACTTGGAATGGGGCGTTCGCACGTCGTACTCCGCCACCGAGCCGAGGGATGGCTGCGGGCTCTGATCGCCTCGGCGCATCAGGCATCGCAGCGCCGGCCGCGCCGCTTCGGCGGTGCGGCCGGTTCGATTCGAAGCGAGATCGAGAAACGGAGACATTCTTGCATCGAGACATTTTCCCTCTCGCTTCTCGATCGACCGCATCCTCCATTCCGTTACATCAACAGGACCGCCATTCATGACACTACAGAGACCCGCTCGCTCGCGTCGCAATCTCATCGTCGGCGCCGTCTTCGCCATCGTTGCGGCAACCTCCGTCTCCGCATTGGCCTACCGCCCTTGGCAGCAATCGACGCTGATCACGCACTACGACGAGTACGGCTTTCCGGTCGGAATCGAATCGGTCGGCGATTACTGCGGCTTTCCGCTGATCGGCACGACCGGCGTCACGACGAGCGAACAGGCGTATCAGTGCGATGAGAACGTGCTCATACCGTTCTGATCACGCTCTCGTTCGAGGAATGAACCGCCGCCGTCCGCGGATTACCGCGGCGGCGGCGGCGGTGCGAGCACCGAGCGATCCCCGTTGTGCTCCGGAGGTGAAACGATGCCCGCCGCTTCCATCGCTTCGATCAACCGCGCG
>JADZBF010000075.1 GCA_020852215.1 Lysobacter sp.
CCGAAAAGAACGCCGCAACGTCCCACGCCCGCGGCGCGATTTGCTAACGTGCGCGCACATCCCCGCGAGGAGAGCGTCATGGCCGGCACGTTCACGATCAGCAAGCGCAGCAACGGCGAATTCCAGTTCAACCTGAAAGCCGGCAACGGTCAGATCGTCCTGAACAGCGAGGGCTATTCCGACAAGGCCAACTGCAAGAACGGCATCGAGTCGGTGCGCAAGAACAGCCAGGACGATAAGCGCTTCGCGCGCGAGACCGCGGCCAACGGCAAGTTCTATTTCAATCTCACCGCGACCAACGGCCAAACCATCGGCACCAGCCAGATGTACGCGGACGAGTCCGGTCGCGACGCCGGCATCGCCTCGGTGGCGGAGAACGCGCCGAACGCCGACTTGCTCGACGAAACGGCCTGATCCTTCGTTTTTCCGACGACGGCATCACCGCCGTCGTCGCCGCGAGCGCCCGGCCCGTGTCGGGCGTTTCGCCTCAGGCATTACAACAGGCGGGCTTACAACCGGCGGGCCTACAACAGGCCGGCTTACAATGCGCGCATGCGCATCGGCCCGCACCTGATCGAACCCCGCGTGATCCTGGCCCCGATGGCCGGGGTCACCGATAAGCCGTTCCGTCAGTTGTGCAAGCGTCTGGGCGCGGGCTTGGCGATGTCGGAGATGACCATTTCCGATCCGCGGTTCTGGAACACGCGTAAATCGCGGCAACGCATGGATCACGACGGCGAACCGGCGCCGATCGGCGTGCAGATCGCCGGCACCGTGCCCGAAACGCTGGCTGACGCCGCGCGCCATAACGTCGATCACGGGGCGCAGATCATCGACATCAACATGGGTTGCCCGGCGAAGAAGGTGTGCAACGCCTGGGCCGGTTCCGCGCTGATGCGCGACGAAGCGCTGGTCGCGCGCATTCTGACCGCCGTCGTCGCCGCGGCGGACGTGCCGGTGACGCTGAAAATCCGCACCGGCTGGGCCGCCGACGCGCGCAATGCGCCGACGATCGCGCGCATCGCCGAAGATTGCGGCATCGCCGCGCTCGCCGTCCACGGCCGCACGCGCGATCAGCAATACACGGGCACGGCGGAGTACGAGACCATCGCCGCGATCAAGGCGATGCTGAAGATTCCGGTGATCGCCAACGGCGATATCGATTCGCCCGCGAAAGCCAACCACGTGCTGGACATCACCGGCTGCGATGCGGTGATGATCGGCCGCGCTGCGCAAGGCCGGCCGTGGATATTTCGAGAGGTCGCGCACTATCTCGCGACCGGCGAAACGCTGCCGCCGCCGACACTGACGGAGATTCGCGACATTCTGCTGGGCCATCTCGATCACTTGCACGCGTTCTACGGCGAACCGCAGGGCGTACGCATCGCGCGCAAACATCTGGGTTGGTACGCGAAGGATCGGCCGGAGAATCTCGCGTTTCGCGCCGTGGTCAATCGCGCGGAGACCGCGGCTGAGCAAGCGCGGCTGACTCGCGAGTATTTCGACGCATTGATCGCGGGCGTCGCACCGGCGTTGCCGACGGCGGCTTGAGTTGCGCGCGCCAGTCGCGCATCGACGATGCCGGCGAGACCGCCGGCATCGTGGCGGACAGGTTGGCGCGTTTCAGCAGTTGGCGATTTGCGACGGCAAAACCGGCCCGAAGGTCGATATGCCCAGGCCACTGAACACCGTGAAGTAATACCGATCGTCGAACAGTTGCGAGCCCACGGCGCCGCCCGTGCCGGCGACCGTGCCGTACAGCCATTGATTGTTGTAGCCTCTGTTCACCAGCGTCGGCGGGTTGTTGCTGAATCGATACGTGGTCGCCTGAATCGCGGTGACCACCGTATTGTTTCTGAACACTTGGTAATTGATTCTCCACACCGGACCGAACGGACCGGTATCGGCGGTTTTGCACGCGCGAGCCGATGCATAAGGCGTCAGTGCAGATGCGACGGGGATGTTGGTCCAACCGGCGTTGGCGACGGATGGGGCCGTCAGGGCGAGACATAAAACCGCGAACGGGATCGCTATCTTTTTCATCTTGATTCACTCCATGTTGATCAGACGGACAGCAGTTCGAGTGGGTACTGCGATCGGCCACGATGCTCCGCGCGAAGGCAAAGCACGGGCATCCTTTCGACCGGCCGACGACGGACACAGAGAGCGGCGCACGAAGAACCTGACGCACCGCGCTCGACGGTCGTGTCGGCCCCTTCATGCTGAAACCGCGGACGTTAAACCGACGATCAGATTCGGTTAATTTTTCGCAGCATGCACCGCATCGGTCTGCATACGATCCTTCGAAAACCGCTCCGCGCGCATCAACCCTCGAAAGGCTCGATCAACCCGATCGGATTACCTTCCGGGTCGCGGATCATCGCGAAGCGGTAGCGGTCGACCGCCGACGGCGGCATCAGGCGTTCGCCGCCCGCGGCGAGGGCGGCGTCGATCGTGGCCTCCAGCGACGCCACGCGCAGGTAGAAGTTGTGTCCGGGTTCGAAACCGGGCACGTCGTTCTGCGCTTGGCCGATGCCGCCCAGCAGCGGCGTGGCCTCTTTCGGGAAGTGCACGTAAGCGAAGCCGCCGGTGCCGGTCTCGTACGTCCAACCGAACACCGCGCTGTAGAACGCTTTCGCGCGTTCCTGGTCCTTGGCGATGATCTCGAACATCACCGACGGGTGACGGTTGTGCGGCCGCTTGTCGTGCGAGTGCTCCGGCGCGCTCACGACATGCCGCCCTGCGTGCGCACGAACTCGTAGCTCGGGCCGACGGTTTGGCCGGTGTCGGGATCGGCCACGGTCTGCATCATCGCCGCCGACAGTACGCGCAAGTCGTACATCACGCCGATCGCGGCATCGAGTCGATCCGGCTCGCCGTTGAAGGCCAGATGCAGCGAATTGAGCAGCGTCGAATAGTTGTAGGCGAACTGTTCGATGCGCGCGCGCGCCTGAGTGCCGGGCGCGAAATCGGCGATCCTGCAGTTCGGGCGCAGCGGCCACACGCCGTCGGGATCGTAAGGGATCATCTCGCCCGCATAGGCGTAGCCGGTCGGCGTTTGGATCAATTCGCGGCCGGCGACGATCGAACCGAACTTGTAGAAATGCGCGGCATCGTCCGGCGATTGGAACGGTGTGGTCGGCGTGCCCTCGCCTTCGAGTTTGATCAGGTCGATGGCGCTGCAGGC
>JADZBF010000076.1 GCA_020852215.1 Lysobacter sp.
GCGGATTCCACGGTGCTGGCCGGCGGCGAGCGTCGCATGCGCGTGCATGCGCATGTCGCCGATCCGCAGGCCTTGTTCGACGCCTGCGCAGGCTTGGCCACCGTCGAAGGCATGAAAGCCGACGACATGCTGCTGCAATCGCGCAGCCTCGAACAAAAACGTCAGGTCGCGGTGGTGACCGATAGCGCCGCCGATTTGCCCGACGCGATCGCCGAGCGCTATGGGCTGCATGTTGTGCCGGTACGCGTGGATCTGGACGGGCGGGACTATCTCGACAAGATCGGTCTGGCGACCGGCGAATTCTATCGGCGCATGGCCGCCTCGCGACAACTGCCGCGCACCAGCCAACCGCCGCCGGGGGATTTCCGCCGCACCTTCGATTTCCTCCGCTCGCATCGGCCTGCCACGGTGTACGTCGGTCTATCGCGTGCGGTCTCCGGCACGCTGCAATCGGCCGAACATGCGGCGACCCGCCTCGAAGGCGGCCATGTGCGCGTGTTCGACAGCGCGAATGCGGCCGGCGGCCAAGCCTTGTTGGCGTGGCGCGCGGCCGAACTGGCCGCAACCGGCGCCGATGCGGAGGCGATCGTGCGCGAACTGGAACGGCTGCGCCCGCTCACGCTGACCTGGGCGATCATCCGCGATATCAGCCATGCGGTGCGCGGCGGACGCATTCCGCGTTGGGCCGCGCCGACGGTGCGTTTCACCGGACTCACACCGATCGCCAGCGTGCGGCCGGACGGGCGACTGGGCGTGGCCGGCGGGCTGGTCGCGAAAGCGAAGGCACCGGAGGCGTTCGCGCGCTATATCGCCAAGCGCGCGGAGGCGGCGCTGCGCGACGCCGGGATGGACGCGGGCTCGACGCACGCCGGCGCGTTGCGTTTGCGCGCGATCGTGGGCCATTGCGATGCGCGCGAGGACGCGGTGCGTTTGACGACGGCGCTGCGCGCCCGATTCGAAGCGCGCGGCACGCAGATGGACGAACTCCACCTCGTCGAAACCGGCCCCGCGCTCGGCGCGCATGCGGGGCGCGGCGCATTGGTGGTCTCGCTGCAACCGGCGCCGTGCTGAGGATGCGATGAAATTATTGTGGCTGTTCGTGTGCGGATGCCTCGTCGGCGCGGCAAGTTGGCCCATCGCGGGCGTGTTGTCCGGGCGTTTCGAACCCTTCGATTCGGCCATCGGGTTTTATGTGTGCCAAGCGGTGTTGGCGCTACCCGCGTTATGGGCGAGCCTGCGCTTCGGGCTGTTGCGAACGCTGCCGCTGCTGTTCGGCGCATGGGTCGGCATGAACGTCTACGCCTATGTGTTCGGCAGCGACGAAACCCGCGCATGGATTCTGCTCGGCTTGTTTTCGTCGCTGACCTTGCTGATGATCCCGCTCGCCGCGACGATCCTCGGCACCACCGCCCGCGCGATCCGGCATAGGTCTTCTGCACGAAAAACGAACGCCTCCGCTCCGGTTCCGCACGATTCGCATGGCCCCGTTTGATCCGATCGACGGCTTGCTGATCGAATATTTTCCTATCGGGGCTTTATTGCGATTGCAATCGAAGGTGCGCAGTTTCGAGCGACTCAAAACCGATGCCGGATAATTCTCACCGAGCAGAATTCAAAATGCCTCTCGCAGATATCGCTTCCGGCCTATTCGAAGGGCTCGCAAGACTCGTCGTCGAAATCGTTTTCGAGCTTCTGATCAAAGGTGCCGGTTTCGTCATCGTTCGGCCGCTGTATCCACGCGCGAATCCCGACGGCGCTCTGGTCGTCGTCGTCGGGCTGGCGTTCTGGGCCGGGGTCATCGCATTTTGCGTCTTCGCTTATCGCGCGCAGGTCCCGGGTTAGGCCCAAATGCGCTGCGGCACAAAGCACGACAGTGCGCCTGTCCCGGTGCCGCGCAGTTAAACTCGAATCGTTCGACCCCGCTCCCTTCCGTGTTTGAGATAAGCGCCGCTTCCGCATCAGACCCTCCCGATGACGCCCTCCCTCCTTCTTCTGCCCCTCGCCGCGTATCTGATCGGCTCGCTCTCGGGCAGTTTGCTGCTGGGCAAGCTGCGCGGCGTGGATATCCGCACGCAGGGCAGCGGCAACGCAGGCGGCACCAATGCGTTCCGCACGCAGGGCGCGAAATTCGCGCTGGGCGTCCTGCTGATCGATGTCTGCAAAGGCATGTTCGCGACGTGGCTCGCATTCGTCTACGCCCCGCATGCGCTGGGCGGCGACTTGCCTTATGTGTGCGCGTTCGCCGCTGTCGTCGGGCATATCTGGCCCGTCTGGCACGGTTTCCGCGGCGGCAAGGGTGCGGCTACGGCGATGGGCGCGATCGCGATGCTCTGGCCGATCACGTTGCCGGGTTTGTTGGTGCTGTGGATCTGCTCGGTGATCCTCACCGGCTACGTCGGTTTCAGCACCTGCCTGACGGGGCTGGGTTTCGCCGCGGCGGCGCTGTACGTCGGCGGCAACGATGCCCGCACGCTGTTCGCGATCGCGATCGCGGCGTTGATCGTGTTCACGCACCGCGCGAATCTGATGCGGATGCGCGCCGGCACCGAATCCCGTTTCGAGAAGGCGATGCTGTTGAGCCGCCGGAAGCGGCGTCATGGCGCCTGAGTCGAGCGCGGAGCATCCTGCGCTCGGTCGCGACCGCCTCGACAACGACGCGCTCCACAACGATGCGCTCGACGGCGAGGCGATCGCGCGAGCGCTGTCGCCGAACGCGCACGGTGCGTTGGCGGCATTGGAGGTCGTGGCGAGTATCGATTCGACGAACAGCGAATTACTCCGTCGCGACACCTCGCGCGTCGGCACCAACGTGTTGTTCGCCGAACATCAAACCGGCGGACGTGGCCGGCAAGGGCGCGTGTGGGTGTCGCCTCCCGCATGCAATCTGTACCTGTCGATCGCTCGGCATTTCGTCGGCCCGGTGTCGCGCCTGGGCGGATTGAGCATCGCGGTGGGCGTGGCGACGGCGGATGCGTTGCGCGCGCTCGGCCTCGACACCGTCGGCCTGAAATGGCCGAACGACGTGGTGATCGCCGATAGCGCGCGCTTGCGCAAACTCGGCGGCATCCTGATCGAAAGCGGCGGCAGTCGCGATGGCGCGGTGCGCGCCGTCATCGGATTGGGATTGAATGTGCGGATGTCCGAAAGATCGATGTCGGAAAGATCGATACCGCAACCGGCCGATGACGACGCATTGCCAGCGATAGACCCGCACGCAGACATCGCCGCCATCGATCAACCCTGGACCGACCTGCGCACACATCTCGGCGCACGCACGCCATCGCGTAACGTCATCGCCGCCGCGTTGCTCGATGCGCTGTTGCCGGCGCTGGATCTCTTCGATCGCGACGGGCTCGACGATGCGATCGCACGTTACGCCCGCTACGACGCGCTGCGCGGACGCGCGGTGACGTGGGACGACGGCGCGCACGACGGCGTCGCCGACGGGCTCGACGATGACGGTGCCCTGCGCGTGCGCACGGCCGACGGCGCCACGCGCGCGCTGCGCGCGGGCGAAGTGCGCGTGCGCCCGCGCGACGACGCGCTACCCTATCGGCCATGAGCCACGCGACCTATCTCTTCGATCTGGGCAACACCCGGCTGAAATTCGCGCCCTTGCGCGAGGACGGCCGCGTGCGCGAGGACGAGATCGTCGCGGTCGCGCACGACGGCGCCGCATTGCCCGACGGTTGGAACGACGCCCTGCCGCCGCGCTTCGAGGCCGCGTTCGTCGCCAGCGTCGCTTCGCCCGCGCTGCGCGTGGCACTGCTCGACGGCTTGACCGAGCGCACCCGCAGAATCTCGCTGGCGCGCACGCAAACGACCTGCGCGGGTGTGCGCATCGCCTACGCCGATCCCGCATCGCTCGGCGTCGACCGCTTTCTGGGCTTGCTCGCGGCGCATGCGCGCGACGCGACGCCCTGGTTGATCGTCGGCATTGGCACCGCGCTGACCCTTGACCTGCTCGACGCCGACGGTCGCCATCACGGCGGTCGCATCGCGCCCTCGCCCGTGCTGATGCGCGAGGCCTTGCATGCCCGCGCCGCGCAATTGCCCGAAGACGGCGGCGCCTTTCGCGATTTCGCCGACACCACGCCGGATGCGCTGCGTTCCGGCTGCGACGGCGCCGCGCTCGCGCTGATCGACATCGCCCTGCGCGACGGCGAGCGGCGGCTGGGCGTGATGCCGCGATTACTGCTGCACGGCGGCGGAGTGAACGGCATCGACGCCTGGCCGGCCGATGCCGTGCGCGCGCCCGCGCTGGTGTTGGAAGGTTTGGCGGCATGGACGCGCGACGCCGCGGGAACGGCGCGATGAGCCGCATCCGCCGCTTTACAATCGCGCCATGCTGATCCGCGCCCTCATCGTGATGCTCGTCGCTTTGAATCTCGGCGTCGCCGCGTGGTGGGCGTGGCGGCCCGAACCGCAAGTCGAAGCGCGCGCCGAGCCGCCGTCCGGCATCGCCCGCCTGCGCATGCTGGACGAGCGCCCCGGTGCGTCGAAGCCGCGCGCAACCGAGGCGCCGCAGGCCGCCGCGCCGCA
>JADZBF010000077.1 GCA_020852215.1 Lysobacter sp.
GGGCGGGCATGCATCGACCGTCGTCGCCGACGACGGCAGCGGCGCGTGCGGTATCGCCTTCCGCTTCGACGACGTGCACGACGGCACGCGCGTAGTGCTCGCGGCTGGCCGACCCGACGGCAAGCGCCGGCTGCGCGCGCGCATCGACCATCTGCTGCTCGCCTCGGTGCTGGGCGAGGCCGCGCGCACGCACCTCATCGGTTACGACACGAAGGCCGACGCGACGGTCGAGGTCGTCTACGCCGGTTTCGATCGAGACGCCGCGCGTGCCGCACTCGATGCCTTGCTGGCGCTGTGGCGCGAGGGGCAGGCAGTGCCACTGCCGTTCGCACCGAAGTCCGCGTATGCCTACGCCGCGGCCTGGCAAGCGAAGCCGGATGCCGCCGCGGCGTGGAAAGCGGCGTGGGCGGCCTACGCGCCGCACCAGTACAACGGCGAGCGTGAGGATCGCTGGCTGCGGCTCGCGTTCCGTCCGCACGGACTGCTGGGCGATTTCGAAGACGCAACCGGTCGCCGCTTCCGCACGATCGCGACGCAGGTGTTCGCCGCGCGGGAGCCGTCGCCGTGAGTGTGCATGATTACGTCCCGGTCGATGTCGGCCTGACCCTGCCACTGCAAGGTGCTCGGCTGATCGAGGCCGGCGCCGGCACCGGCAAGACCTTCACCCTGGCCACGCTGGTGCTGCGGCTGGTGCTCGAACGCGGCGCGTCGCTATCGCGCGTGCTGGTTGTGACCTTCACCCGCGCCGCGACACAAGAACTCCGGTTACGTCTGCTCAAGCGGCTGCGCATGGCGAAGCGGCTCCTCGAGACATGGCCGCCGGAAGCGGAGGACGCCATCGCCGACGGCGAAGCCGCGATCACGGCCGAGGTGCTGCGCGCGGCGATCGCGCGCGATGGCGACGCGCTGGTGCGGCAGCGGATCGAGGCCGCACTGCTGCAGCTCGACGACGCCGCGGTCGCGACCATCCACGGCTTCTGCCATCGCGCACTGCGCGAGTTCGGCTTCCGCGCGGGACTGATCGGCGAACTGGAGGTGGTCGACGATGCCACCGACGTGTGGGACGCCGTCGCCACCGACCTGTGGCGCATCGCCGCGAATGCGGACGACACGGCATTCGGCGACACCGATGTCCACGGCCTGCTCACCGCACTGTGGGGCACGTCGGACGCGCTGGTCGGCGACCTGCCGGCGCTGTGCGATCCGCTACGCACGATGCATCCGAAGCGCGAGGAATCGCCGGCCGCCGCAGCGCTGCACGCGCTGCGCGATGCGGCGATTGAACGCTTCGAGACCGCGATGGCGCTGCACGGCGCGTGCACGCAGGACCAGTTGATCGAGCGGCTGTGGCGCGCGACGCAGCAGCCGGCGTTCGCTGCCGCGCTGGCTGAGCGCTGGCCGCTGATGCTGATCGACGAGTTCCAGGACACCGATCCGCGGCAGTGGGACATCTTCCGCGCACTGTACGAGGGCGGCAATCCTGACCAGCGCTGGCTGTGCCTGATCGGCGATCCCAAGCAGGCGATCTATCGCTTCCGTGGCGGCGATCTCGGCACGTATCTGAAGGCGCGCGGCTTCGTCGAAGCGACCGTGCAGGATGGTCCAGCGGTGGCGACGCTCGATGCGAACTACCGTTCCGCGCCTGGCGTGCTGCGCGCGATCGACGCCGTGTTCGGTGCGCATAAACTGCCTTTCGTGGTCGATGCGATCAAGTATCGTCCGCTGCGCCCGGAGGGTCCGGCGCGCGATGGTGACCTGCTCCTCGGCGACGCGGCGTCGCCGACGATGACGGTGCACTGGCTGCCGGCGGCGCCGCAGGATAAAAGCGCTGATGCGGGTACAAATCTCTACAAGGGATTCCGGTCGACGGAAGACGAATCCTCGCTAATGGCATCTGCTGCAGTCCATGCGGTGGAGAATTTGCTTTCTTCAGGCAGCCTTCGTGATGGTGATGCCTTTCGCTCGCTTCGCCCCGATGATATCGCCGTACTCGTGCAGACCAACGACCAAGTCGAACTGATGCGCGCAGCATTGGCGGAAGCCGGCATCGGTGCGGCGGCGATCACGAATACCGGCGTTTTCGCCGGTGAGACCGCCGAGGACCTGCATGCGCTTCTCGCCGCGCTGGCCGAACCCGCCGACGGGGGGCGTCTGCGCGCGGCACTGGCAACGCGGCTGCTCGGCTGGGACGCCGCACGCATCGCGACGCTCGATGCCGACGACACGACCGCGGAGACCATTGCCGCACGGTTCGCCGCCGCGGTGGAACGCTGGCGCACGCGCGGGCCGCTGCCGGCTCTGCTGCCGTTCGTCATCGACGCCGCGCCGCGCTGGATGGGCGAAGTCGGCGGCACGCGGCGGCTCACCGACGCATTGCATCTCGCCGAACTGCTGCAGGCCGAATCCGCGTACCGTCACGGGCCGGTCGAACAACTGCGCTGGTTCGCACGCCACCGCACGCTCGCCGCGAAGGACGAAGCGCGGCAGCTGCGGCTGGAATCCGATGGTGGGCTAGTGCAGATTGCGACCATCCACAAAAGCAAGGGGCTCGAATATGCGGTCGTCGTACTCCCATTCACTGCGCTAAAGAAGAGCCCCCGTTCAAAGAAGGTTTCATGCGTTAACTACGAAGACTCTTCAGGCACTCTTTGCCGTGTCTGGAAGTCTTCAGCAATTAAAGAATTTGCAATTTCAAAGTCGACAAAAGAATTAATCGAAAGAGAAGAACGGGCCGAAGCACAGAGGCAGCTCTATGTAGCGATAACTCGTGCAAAGCATGCGCTGCATGTCGTGTGGAGCCGGAATGCCGGCACCGACAAGACGGCGCTGCACTACCTACTGCACGACGGCGCGCCGGTGACCGGCAAAACGGCGCTGGATCACGCGACGATGCGGGCACGACTCGACGCGCTGGTCGAGGCGTCGGTCGGCAGCATTGTGGTGCGGCCGTTCGATCCGGATGCGCCGCATGAAAGCGCGCAGGCTGCGAACGACGCGATTGCGGACGCGGACATGCGCGTTCGCGTTGCGCGATGCCGGTTCATCGATGCGCCGCGCCTGCACAGTTTTTCCGCGCTGCACGCGCGCGGCGCCGAGCCGTTCGTGCGTCCCGGCGCGGACGACGAAACCGCGCCCGCCCTCGCCGACGATGCGACCACGCTCGGCGGCACCGCCTTCGGCAATGCGGTGCATGAAGTGCTGGAATCCGCCGATGCGCCGGCATGGCGTCTGGCGCTGCCGCCGGATTTGTTTGGCGAGGACACCTGTCCGCCCTCGCAGCGAACGCTGATGGAACGCGCCTTGCGGCATCAGGGCATCGCGGCGACGCCCGCGCATATCGCGGAGACATCGCGCTTGGTCGCGCGCGCGCTCAATGCGCCGTTGCCCGGCGGCGTGCGCTTGTGCGACTTGTCGCCCGCGCAATGCGTGCGCGAGTTACCGTTCCATTTCCGTTTGCGCGATGCACGCTTGGACGCGCTGTCCCGGCTGCTGGCCGCGCTCGGCTATCCGTGGGCGCAGCGAACGCTCGCCGGCGCGCTCGACGGCTTCATGCACGGCTATATCGACCTGATCTATCGCGATGCGCGCGGCCGGCATCATGTACTCGACTACAAAACCAATCGTCTGCCGGCGTACGACGCGGGCTCGCTGCGGCGCGCGGTCGTCCAGCACGATTACGATCTGCAATATCTGATTTATCTGGTCGCGCTGCGCCGCTGGCTGCGGCTGCGACGCGGCGCGGCTTACGACGAGCGTCGCGATCTCGGTGGCGCGGTGTATCTGTTCCTGCGCGGTATCGACTTGAGCGCGTCCGCATCGCACGAAGGCGGCGCGCAAGGCGTGCACCTCGACGCCGTATCCGCGACGACGATCGCCGCGCTCGACGCCTTCTTCGACGGTGCCGACGCCGACGCATTGATCGCGGCGCTGCCGACGGAGCGTGAGCAATGAACGCACCGACCGATCACGCAAGCATCGTCGTTATGAACGAGATCGCCGCGCGCGCGCTGCGGCAGTTGGCCGACGACGGCGCGCTGCGCACGATCGATCTGGCGTTCGCGCGGATGTTGCGCGAGCGTTTGCGCGCCGACGAGGCGGTCGCGTTGGCCGGCGCGTTGGCGATGCGCGCGATCGCGTTGGGGCACAGCGGTTTCGCGCTGGATCGGGTGGATGCGCTGCTCGATGCGTTGAGCGCGCGCGGCGAACTTCCGATCGTCGAATGCCCCGATGCCGACGCCTGGGCCGCCGCGCTGGCCGCCAGCCCGATCGTCACCGCCGATCCCGACGCCCCCGCCGACGCTTTGCTCTGCGTGCGCGACGGCCGCGTCGCGCTGTTGCGCTACGCCCGTTACGAACAGCGCCTCGCGTCGCATCTGCGCGCGCGCGCCGCGCAGGTCGAAACGATCGACGACGAAAACGCGCGCGGCGTGTTGCATCGTTTGTTTCCGGCGACATCGGCGCCGCGCGACGACATCAACCGACAAGCCCTGGCGGCGGCGATGGCGTTGCGACGGCGTTTGCTGCTGCTCACCGGCGGCCCGGGCACCGGCAAAACCACCACGGTCGCGCGCTTGCTCGCGGCGCAGATCGCGCTCGCGCATGCGGCGGGCGCGCCGTCGCCGCGGATCGCGCTGGCCGCGCCGACCGGCCGCGCCGCGGTGCGGCTCGCCGACGCGATCGACGCCGTGGTGCGTGCCGATCTGGCCGAAGGTCGGCTCGATGCCGCGGTCGCCGACGCCATCCCGCGCAACGCGCAAACGCTGCATCGTTTGCTCGGCTGGCGGCCGGACAGCGTGACGTTTCGGCATCA
>JADZBF010000078.1 GCA_020852215.1 Lysobacter sp.
ACGCCGACGACGGGCAACAAACCGGAAATCATGCCGGCGTTGACGATCACATACATCGAGAAGGCGAGACCGAGTGCGCCGGCGAGGAGTCGCGAATAGGTGTCGCGGGCTTCGCTCGCGATCCATAAACAGCGGCCGACGATGAATACGTACAACGCGAGCACGGCGGTGACGCCTGCCCAACCGAATTCTTCGGCGAGCACCGCGAAGATGAAGTCGGTGGTGTGATAGGGCAGATAATCCAAATGCGATTGAGAGCCCTCGCCCCAGCCTTGGCCGGTCCATCCGCCGGCGCCGATCGCGATCTTGGATTGAATGATGTTCCAGCCGGTGCCCAGCGGATCGCGTTCGGGATTGAGGAAGGTGAGGATGCGATCCTTCTGGTACGGACGCAGCAGCCAGTACCAGGCGATCGGCGCGACCGCGGCGACGCCGACGAATGCGGCGACGAACCAGCGCCACGACAGCCCGGCGAGATAGATCGCGAACGCGCCGCTGGCGGCGACCAGCATCGAGGTGCCGAAGTCCGGTTGCAGCAGAATCAAGCCGGTCGGTACGGCGACGATGAGGCCGGCGACGACGACGGTCGCGAACCGCGGCGGCAGCGGCTCGCGATGCAGGTACCATGCCGCCATCATCGGCAACGTGAGCTTGAGCAGTTCGGCGGGCTGGAAATAGAACACACCGAGATTGATCCAATGGTTGCCGTGTTTGCCGTCGCCGATGAACAACACCGCGACCAACGGCAGCAAGGATGCGGCGAACAGCATCGGCGTGATGCTGCGCAGTTGCAGCGGCGAGATGCGCGAGAGCAGCCACAACGCGCCGAGGCCGAGGCCGTAACGCATGCCTTGCGCCATGACCAGTCGCGGATTCTCGTTGCCCGCGCTGTAAAGCACGACCAGCGCCACGCCCATCAACGCGAGCAGCGCCGCCAGCAACGGCCAGTCGAGCGTGCGCGTGAGGCGCAGAAACAAATCGAGCAACCAACGGACGAAGGCTTTCATGGGCGCGTCGGTGTCTTCGGTGGTGTGTTCGCCGGTGTCTTCGTTGGCGCATTCGGTGTCGGAACCGCGGCGGCGGGCGTCTTCGCGTCGGGCGATGGCGCGGACGATGCCGCACTGGCGGCAGCGTTCGTCGTCGCCGCTGCCGTCGCCGCCGCTGCCGTCGTGGCCGCTGTTGTCGAACCCGCGGGCGTCGTTGTCGCCGCTTGTGCGGTCGCGCCCGTTGCGGACGTCTGCGCCGGCTCGGTCTTTTCCGGTTCTTCCGGCATTTTGCCCAACAACCATGCATCCAAAATCGTGCGCGCGATCGGCGCCGCGGTGCTGGCGCCGTAACCGCCGCCTTCCACCACCACCGCCACCGCGATGGTCGGCGCTTCGGCTGGCGCGTAGCAGATGAACAAGGCGCGATGGCGCAAATGCATCGGCAGTTTTTTCGGATCCAGATTCGCGGTGCCGCGACGACTGATGACCTGCGCGGTGCCGGTCTTACCGGCGATCGTGTAGGGCAGGTTGTGGCTGATGACGCGCGCGGTGCCGCCCGGGCCGTGGACGACGCGAATCATGCCTTCGCGTACGACGCGCAGATGCTCGGGGCTGGGCGAGATCAACCGCGGCGCGGGTTGCGGCACCGCTTTCCACGGCTGGTCGTATTGGTCGTGACGCGCCACCACCAAATGTGGCCGACGCAAACGGCCGTCGTCGGCCAGCGCTGCGGTGCTTTGCGCCAATTGCAGCGGCGTGGCTTTCCAGAACCCTTGGCCGATGCTGGAAATCACGGTGTCGCCCGCGTACCACGGCCCTTGCTTCTTCGCGTTTTTCGCTTTCCATTCCGGCGAAGGCAAGATGCCCGCCGTTTCGCCGGAGAGATCGACGCCGCTCGGCGCGCCGAAACCGTACGTGGAGAGATATTCGTCGAATTTGCGAATCCCCATGTCGAGCGACAGCTTGTAGAAATAGGTATTCACCGAATCGCCGATGGCTCTGCGTGCGTCGGTCCAGCCGGTATGCGTATCGCGATAGCCGCGCTTCTGGCCGGGAAGACGAAATTCGCCGGTGGAGAACACTTTGTCGTCGGGCGTGCGCAAGCCGCTGTCGAGCCCGGCCAAAACCAGCAAGGGTTTGAGCGTCGAACCCGGTGCGACGCCGCCCAGCACGTTGAGGTTGTACAGCGGTCGCGCCGGGTCGTCCATGAACGCACGGTAGTCGGTGTGCGAGATGCCGTTGACGAACAAATTGGGATCGTAGGTCGGCAGGCTCACCATCGCGAGAATCTCGCCCGTGCGCGGATCGATCGCGATCGCCGAGCCGGTGAGATCGCCGAACGCGATCGTCGCCGCGCGCTGCAGATCCGCGTCGATGCTCAAGCGCAGATTGCTGCCGGGCTTCGCCGGAATGCGGCCGACGCTGCCGATGATGCGTCCGTCTACGTTGGTTTCGATCTGTTCGTAACCGATGCCGCCGCGCAGGCTGTCGTCGTAGGCGCGCTCGATGCCGGCCTTGCCGGTGTGGCTGTAAGCGGCCGTGCCTTCGCCGAGCTTTTCCACGTCTTTCTTGTCGACGCGGCCGACATAACCGACCACATGCGCGAACAGATCGCCGTAGGGATAGCGGCGGTTGAGATACGGCACCAATTCGACGCCCGGATAACGCCAACGATCCACCGCGAAACGCGCCGCCTCTTCGTCGGTGATGCGCAGGCGCAGCGTCACCGGCAGGAAGCTGCGCGTGACTTTGCGGGTGTCGTGGAAGCGTTCGATGTCCTCGGGCGTCAACCCGATGATCTTCGCCAAGCCGGCGATGGTCGCGTCCAAGTCTTCGGTTTCGGCGGGCACGATGTCGAGCCGATAAGCGGGCACGTTCTCGGCCAGGACGCGGCCTTTGCGGTCGTAAATCACACCGCGCGCCGGCACTTCCGGGCGCTGTTTGATGCGATTGGCTTCCGAGCGCATCGCATAGTCGGTGTGATCGATCACCTGCAGTTTGAAGTACCACACCGCGATCGCGATCAGCGCCAACGCGACCGACAAAAAACCCACGGCGGCGCGCGCGCGGAATTGCTCGGCTTCGCGTGCGGCGTTCTTGATGTAGCGGCGGTGCTGGGGTTTGAACATGCCCTTAGGCTTTGCGCCCCAACCGCAGCGTATCCAAAGCCACGAACAGCGGCGGCCACAGCACCGCGCCGATCAACGGCGTCCACCACCACAGCCACGAACGTACCGGCTCGCCCAGCATCGCGTGCATGGCCGCGGAGATGATCAGATCGTTCAACAACAGGCCGCCGATCGCCAGCGATTGCTGCGGCAACGGAAAGAAACGCAACTGCGGGCGGAAGCGCTGCAGGATGAACGTCATCACGCACAGTCGCAGCGCTTGTTCGCCGAGCAGCGCGCCGAAGACGATGTCGGCGATCAGCCCGAGCGCAAATGCGAACCCCAGGCCGACGCGTTCGTGGTCTTCGAGCAACCAATACGCCAACACCAGCGCCAGCCAATACGGCCGGAACGGCTGCAGCATCTGCGGCAACGGCAACAGACCCAGCAGCAAGGCCACGGCCAAGCTGACGGGCAACAGCCACGGACGACGCGTGCGGCTCATGGCGTGCCCGCCCGCGCAGGATCATCGCGCGTCGTCGCCGGTGCGGCGGACGGCGGTGCGGCTGTCGGGGATGCAGCCGTCTGCGGTGCGGTTGTCGGTGTCGTACCGCGCGATGGCGCGGTTGGCGGCGCGGCGTTTTGAAGCGCCGGCCCGGGCACGGGCGATGCGCCCGCGACGGGGATTTGCGGGGCGGTCGTCGCAATGGCCGCTTCGGGTGGCGCAAGGCTCGGATCGGTCGTCGCCGCGGTTTGCGGCGGCGGCAACCCCGGCGTCGGCCTCAAAACACGTTTCAGCAGCAGCACGTCGCGGCCGCGATCGAGCTGCGCGGCGGGGGTCAATTCGCCGACCAGGAACGCGCGACTTTCGTTCGGATGCAATTTGGCGATCGTGCCGACCGGAAACCCCGGCGGAAATCGCCCGCCCATGCCCGAGGTGACCATCACATCGCCCACTTTCACGTCGCTGGACATCGGCACATTCGCCAATTCCAAACGATCGCCGCGGCCATAAGCCACCAGGCGAATGCCGTTGCGCGCCACCGCCACCGGCACGGCATGGTCGGGGTCGGTCAGCAGCAGCACGACAGAGGTGTCGCCGTGAACGTCGATGACTTGTCCGAGCAAACCGCCGGCATCGATCACCGCTTGGCCCATCGCCACGCCTTGATCGGCGCCGGCATCGAGCACCAAACGCTGTCGGGTCGGGTCGAGGGAAATATCCAGAATCGGCGCGAGTTGCACATCCAACCCGCCTTGTTCCGCGGCGCCGAGCAAACCGCGCAGGCGCGCGTTATCGATCGCCGCCGTTTGCAGCCGCGTCAGCCGCGCGCGATTGATCAACAACGCGTTGCGCAGCTTGCGGTTCTCCTCGCTCAACTGGGTGCGGGTCACGGCTTCGTCGCGCACGCTTTGCCCGAACTTGGCGGGCAATCCGGCGAGTCGCCACAACGGCTGCACCACCGCTTCGCCTTGCGCGCGCACCGCGCGCAACCAGCCCATGCGGCTGTCGGCGATCATCAATGCGATCGCCATGCCCAAAAAAACCAATAGCCGCAGCGTGCCGGCGATGTCTTCGCGTGCTGCGGAGGGGCCGGCGTAAGGGGGCATGGGTCAGGCCGGGAATCGGGAATCGGGAATCGGGAATGGGGAATGGGGAATCGGAGCGGTGGAGCCTTGCGATCACCGGCGATCCGGTCGGCGATCTTTCCTTTACGCAACAAGGTAGAAGAGGCGCGTGAAACGAGGAAAGCGAAACGATCGAAAACGAAACGGCAGCGAGCGATGGGTTCGACAACGGGAACCGCTTCTAAACGATTCCCCATTCCCGATTCTCGATTCCCGAGCCTTCAGTCCGAGAAGAACTCGTTGCCGTGCATATCGATCAACTCAAGCGCACGGCCGCCGCCGCGGGCGACGCAGGTCAACGGGTCGTCCGCCACCTGCACGTGCAGGCCGGTTTCTTCGCTGATCAGCTTGTCGATGTCGCGCAGCAACGCGCCGCCGCCGGTCAGCACGATGCCGCGCTCGGCGACGTCCGCGCACAGTTCCGGCGGGGTTTGCTCCAGCGCCAGCTTCACCGCGCTGACGATGCCGCCCAGCGGCTCGCGCAGCGCGTCCAGCACTTCGTTGGAATTGATCTTGATCACGCGCGGCACGCCTTCGGCCAAGTTGCGGCCGGAGACTTCCATCTCCAACAGCTCTTTTTGCGGATAAGCGCAGCCGATCTGGAGTTTGATGCGCTCGGCGGTGGCTTCGCCGATCAAGGTGCCGTGGGCGCGACGGACGAAATTGATGATCGAATCGTCGAAACGGTCGCCGCCGATGCGCACCGACTGCGCGTAGACGATGCCGTTGAGCGCGATCACCGCGATTTCGGTGGTGCCGCCGCCGATGTCGATCACCATCGAGCCGCGCGCCTCGGTCACAGGCAGACCGGCGCCGATCGCCGCGGCCATCGGTTCCTCGATCAGGTACACCTCGCGCGCGCCGGCCTCTTCGGCCGATTCCTTGATCGCGCGGCGCTCCACGTTGGTCGAGCCGCAGGGCACGCAGATCAGCACCCGCGGGCTGGGCTTGAGGAAACGCGACTTGTGTACCTTGCGGATGAAGGACTTGAGCATTTCCTCGGTATAGGTGAAGTCGGCGATCACGCCGTCCTTCATCGGTCGCACCGTGGTGATGTGGCCGGGTGTGCGGCCGAGCATCTGTTTGGCGGCGGTGCCGACTTCGGCCACCGAGCGATTGCCGCCCATGTTGCGGTCGTGCCGTACCGCGACGACCGAGGGCTCGTTCAGGACGATGCCTTGGCCGCGAACGAAGATCAGAGTGTTGGCCGTGCCCAGGTCGATGGACAGGTCGTTGGAGAACATGCCGCGGAACTTCTTGAACATTCGGGGAACTGCCGATGAGGAGCGTGACGGAGGGCGTACGGAGAGGTCGGGCGCGGCCGAAGCTATGCGTCGTAAGGGCGCTGGACAGGCGAGGGGCCGAGCGGCGGCCGAACGCGCCGTCGAGCGAGCCGGGCGGTTCGGTCGATCGCGACCGCCCGCTCGGACATAAAATTCGGCGGCGCGTAGGGTAACAAAAAACCGGAGCGCACAGCGGCCCGCGCGCACGATTCGAACGGTTTTCATGGGATTTTCTCGTCGCACGCACGCTGCGTTCATCCCCGCGAGCGCGGAGTGCGCGTCGGAACGCCGACGATCGCACTCGCCGACGCATCGCGTTACGGCGTAACGCACGTCCAACCCGCGCTTCGGCGTGGGCGCGCATCGAGATTCGAGCGGCGAAGGCGATCGAACGCCCCACAAAAGCGAGGACCGACGCCTGGGCGGGGCGGGGCGCGCTCGAACCGAGCCCGAACCGAGGTCGAACCACACACGAACCACGCAAGAACCGGCTCTCGGCGCGGCCCGGGCTGGCCTGCGCGAGTGTCAGCCGCTACCCTATCCGGCCGATTTTCGCTGGGCCAGCCTTGTCAGGCCGGTCTATTCGGCGATTTCGACCCTTTCCCTCCACTTCCGACGGACGACCCGAGACGATGGCTGCCCTGATCTGCGGTTCCCTGGCCTACGACACCATCATGGTGTTCCCCGACCAGTTCAAGAACCACATCCTCCCGGACAAAGTCCACATCCTGAACGTCTCGTTCCTGGTGCCGCGGATGCGCCGCGAATTCGGCGGCTGCGCGGGCAATATCGCTTACAACCTGAAGTTGCTGGGCGGCGATCCGATCCCGATGGCCACCGTGGGCTCGGACTTCGGCCCCTACCGCGAGTGGTTCGCCGAGATGGGGATCAACCTCGGCCATGTGAAGGAGATCCCGGAGCTGTTCACGCCCCAGGCCTTCATCACCACCGACCACGACAACAACCAGATCACCGCCTTCCACCCGGGCGCGATGATGCGGTCGTACGAAAACCACGTGAAGGATGTCTCGGGCGTCACCTTCGGCATCGTCAGCCCCGACGGCCGCGAGGGCATGCTGCAGAACTCGAAGGAATTCGCCGAGGCCGGCATCCCCTTCATTTTCGACCCGGGTCAGGCCATGCCGCTGTTCAACGGCGAGGAACTGCGCGCCTTCATCGAACAGGCCGACTACGTCACCGTCAACGATTACGAGTCCAACCTGCTGCAAGAGCGCACCGGCTGGAGCGAGCAGACCATCGCCTCGAAGGTGAAGGCCTACATCGCCACCCAGGGCCCGCGCGGCGCCCGCATCTTCGCCGACGGCCAGATCTACGACACCCCGCCCGCGCACGAGCGCCGGGTCACCGACCCCACCGGCTGCGGCGACGCCTTCCGCGCCGGCCTGATCTTCGGCATCGAGAAGGGCTACGACTGGCAGACCATCGGCCGCATCGGCAACCTGATGGGCGCGCTGAAGGTCGAGCACCCCGGCACCCAAAACCAGCGCTTCGACTACGCCGAGTTCGTCGAGCAGTTCCGGCAGCAGTTCGGATACTCGCTTTAAACCGCTGATCTTCCGTAGAGCGGAGCGAAGCTCCGCTTTGGCTGCATGGCTGGGCTTTTTCATCGGAGCTTCGCTCCGATCCGCTGCTTCGGCGGAGCTTCGCTCCGATCTATCGTTTCAGCGGAGCTTCGCTCCGCTCTATCGTTTCAGCGGAGCTTCGCTCCGCTCTACGGCTCGTTCGTTGAGGCTGTCGGGCATGTCGGTCGGCGTAACCGGATGCCCCGTACGATCCTCATAGGGCATCGATCTTTGCCGTATCGATTTTCTGTCGCATTCCTCCCTTAACGACCTCGCCGCTAGAGGCGCGATACCTGAGGGCATGTATCTTCTGAAACATCCCCCCAATCCGAGACCTTCGCATGACCATCGCCTACTGGTGCATCTTCATCGCCGCCCTGCTGCCTTATGTCTGGACCACCCTCGGGAAGTCCGCGGCCACCGGCGAGGCCTACGACAATCGCGACCCGCGCGGCTGGATGGCGCGGCAGACGCATGCGCGCGTGCTGAGGGGCAACGCCGCTCACCTCAACGCCTTCGAGGCCTTCGCGCCGTTCGCGGCGTCTGTGTTGATGGCGCAGGCCGCCGGCGTGCCCGACACGCGCGTCTCGATCGCAGCGATCGCGTTCGTCGTCTTTCGCGTGCTGCATGGCGCGTTTTACCTCAGCGACAAGCATGTGTTGCGCTCGCTGTCGTGGGCGCTGGGCTTCGCTTGCGTATTCGCATTGATGGTGGGGGCCGCGTTACGGGTTTGATCGAGAGCGCTCGCATCCGCTCCACCGCCGAAACGACAAAGCCCCTGGAAACAGGGGCTTTTCGTATTCGGCGCAGGGTTCGCGCATACGCGCTTATTCGCGATCGAGAGGCGCGCTGCGGCGGCGGCGCGCTGCGTTCGTTTTTCGGACGCACAAAAAAAGAGCGCGCACATATAGTGCGCGCTCTCGGAGAAGACCTTCCTGACGTCACCCGTGCAGGTGCGTACCTCTCCTTGCAACCTCCGTATTGCAGCCAGCGTCCCTACCGGCTGGGAGAGAAGTTACGCATAGTCGATTGCGCTGGGAAGACAGGGGGGCCGCGCAAATACGCCAATCCCGGTGAGCGCACTTCAGAAAGCGGGCCTATTTCGCTGATTTCGCAAGCCATTTTCAGTAGCATGCTACCAAAAGCAGACAACGTTAGGACAACTTTGGTATCGACGTGAATATAGGTAGCGAGTTGTTCCGCCTTCCCCTACTGGCGTAGGGTCGCGTTTTCTCCCTCGATTGAGTGATTGGTGTCACACAAACCATGAATTCCCAAGACCGTATTCGCCTTGCGCGCCGCCACGCCGGGCTTTCCCAGGCGAAATTGGCCGAAGCCATCGGCGTTCAACGCAGCGCGGTAAGCCACTGGGAGTCGCCTCAGGGCAAGAATCCGAGCGTGGACCATCTTCGCGCCGTGGCGATGGTCGCGGGCGTGACCTTCGAGTGGCTGGCGACCGGGCGCGGCAAGATGGAATTGTCCGAAGACGCCAAGCTCGACTCGGTTTCCGCCGCCGATGCGATCTTGGTGGAAGAGCGCGCCGAGTTGCGCTTGATCCAAGCGTTTCGCCTGGCGCCACCGGGGATCCGCGTGGCTTTGCTGGAAATCACCGAAGAACTGACCGCCAAACGTTTGGGCCGCACCCGCGCGAAACGGCTGACGCGCTTCGGCGAATAAGGTCGCGAACGCCCCGCCGAACGGCCGGGCCGAGGACACGGCAACGCCTGCGTTTCGATCGGTTGGTCGGCCCCGGCGCTATGGCGTGGCCCCGCGGGCTCGGTCTGCGCACCGAGTCTCGCGCATCGGTTCGGAACTCCCCACGCCGGAGGCTGTCGCAGGGCTGCCGGCCTCTCTACACTGAGCGGCCGCGAAATCGCACCGTTCGCGGCTGGCTTCGCATCGTTATCGGACGGCCGGGTTCAAGCGGATCGAATCGAATGGACCGGATCCACGCGGGCCGGATCCAAACGGATCGGTTCCAAACCGATCCGTTCACGCCGGCATGATCCCGATCCACTCGCCTCCGCCCGCATCGTTCGCCCCTTTCCTTCCCCGCGCCTCGCCACCGACCACCGACCCCGATGTCCGCATTTTTCGAACGCCTACGCCGTGGGCTGGCACGCATGGTGGTTGCGACCGCCGCCGTTTGGCTGTGGGCCGCACCGGCGCATGCGCTGGACGAAAAAGATCTGTTGCCGGTCGATCGCGCCTTCGAACTCTCGGCGCAGGCCGTCGACGATCGCCGCATCGACGTGCGCTGGACGATCGCCCCGGGCTATTACCTCTACCGCCATCGCAGCAAGGTGCAGATTCTCGACGCCGCGGCGACGTCGGGCGCGCTGCAACTGCCCAAGGGCGAGCCGCATAACGACGAATTTTTCGGCCCCACCGAAACCTACCGCACGCGCCTGGTCGCGACCTTGCCCGATATCGTCGGCGCGGGCGGCAAGACGCTGCGGCTGAAAGTGCAGTACCAGGGCTGCGCCGATGCCGGCGTGTGCTACCCGCCGCAGACGCGCACGCTGCAGGTGACGATGCCGGAAGCCGCGGCGACGAAAACGGCCCCCGTCGATCCGACGCCCGACGAGGGCTTCGCCGCGCTCGGTCGCGCGCTGAGCGGGCGCGGCGACGCCGCCCGCGGGGCCGAAACGAATCCCGTGCGGCCGTTCGTCGATACCGGGGTGCGCTCGGCCCTGCCCGAGACGCAGGCGTTCGGTTTCGAGGCCATCGCCGGCGACGGCAATACGCTGCTGCTGCGTTTTTCGCCCGCCAAAGGCTATTACCTGTATCGCGACAAGACCCGCATCCGCGTGCGCGGCCAGGGCGAACCGGTCGCGCTGGGCAAGATCGCGTGGCCGACGGCGACGCCATGGCACGACGAGCACTTCGGCACGGTGCATGTGTATTTCGATCGCATCGATGTGCGCGTGCCGTTGACGCGCTCGACCAGCAAGGCATTGCCGGTCGACATCGAAGCCGATTTCCAAGGCTGCCAAACCGACGGTATTTGTTACCCGCCGATGCGGCGCACGCTGAGCCTGACCTTGCCGGCGGGCGCGAAGATCGCGCCGAAGACGCCGACGCCGACCGCCATCGCCGATCCGTCCGCGCCGAAGACGGCGGATGCCAGCGACGCATCCGCTGCGGATGTTGCGACCGATTCGGCGACGCCTCCGCCGCTGACCGGCGAATCGGTTTCGGCCGGCTCAACTGCGGCCGCTGTGGACAAGGGCGACGGCGATGGCGACCTTGCAACCCCCGGCGCGCCCGTCGCGACCACACCCGCGGCCGATGACGCACCGCAAGGCCGCATTTCGAGCGTCTGGGTCGCGCTGTTGCTGGCCTTCATCGGCGGCATCGTGCTGAATCTGATGCCCTGCGTGTTGCCGGTGCTGTCGCTGAAGGCGCTCGGCTTGGCCGGCAGCGGCGAAACCCCGGCGCATGCCCGGTCGCATGCGCTGTGGTACACGGCCGGGGTGTTGACCAGCTTCCTGGCGCTGGGCGGGTTGGCGATCGCGCTGCGGCAGGCCGGGCTCGCGCTGGGCTGGGGCTTCCAATTGCAGCAGCCGCTGGTGGTGGCCGCGCTCGCCTTGTTGATGTTCGGCTTCGGTTTGAGCCTCTCGGGTTTGTGGTACGTCGGCGGCGGTTGGACCGGCGTGGGCCATGGCCTGGCCAGCCGCGGCGGCGCGACCGGCGATTTCTTCACCGGCGTGCTGGCGGTGGTGGTGGCGGCGCCTTGCACCGCGCCGTTCATGGCGCAGGCGCTGGGCTGGGCGTTCACCGCGCCCACCGCCGCCGCGCTGTTGGTGTTCGCGGCGCTCGGCTTGGGCCTCGCCTCGCCGTTCTTGCTCATCGGTTTTGTGCCGGCGCTGGCGCGACGCTTGCCCAAACCCGGCGCCTGGATGGACACGCTGAAACAAGCGTTGGCGTTCCCGATGTATCTCACCGCGATCTGGTTGCTGTGGGTGCTGACCAAGCAGCGCGGCGCCGATGCCGGCGGCTGGCTGGCGATCGCGGCGTTGGCGGTGGCGTTCTCGGCCTGGGCTTGGCGCGTCCGCGCGCAGGACGCGGGCCAACGCCCGCGCCGTCGCGCACTGGCGACGCTGTGCGTGGCGCTCGGGCTCGCGACGGCGGCGTGGTCGCTGGCGATGATCGCGAAACTGCCGAAACCGGCCGCCGCGAAAACGGCGACCGCCGCGCAGAGCGATCTCGGCGTCGTGCCGTTTTCCGAACAACGTCTGGCCGATCTGCGTCGCGCCGGTCGAGTGGTGCTGGTGAACATGACCGCGGACTGGTGCATCACCTGCAAGGCGAACGAGAAAGCGGTATTCGGTCGCGACGGTTTCCGCGATGCGCTGCGCGACGCCGACGCGGTGTACATGGTCGGCGATTGGACCGACGTCGACCCCACCATCACCGCATATTTGCAGCGCTATCGCGCAGTCGGCGTTCCGCTGTACGTGGTCTATCCGCGCGGCGGCGGCGAAGGGCGCGTGTTGCCGGCGGTGCTGACGCCGACGCTGGTGCGCGACGCTTTGGCGGACGCGGCGAAGCGATGATCGGCTGCGACGTATCGAGCGCCGCGCCGTGGGCACCCGCACCATGAGCATCCGCACCATGAGCACCCGCACCGTCTTGATCGTCGCCATCGTGGCCGCCGTGCTCGGCGCGGGCGCGGGTTTGCTGGTCTCCGGCCCCGGTCCGATCTGGCGCAGCGGGTTGGGCCAACGCGCGCTGCAACACGCCGCCGATGCCACCGCACCGGCCGTGCCTAAGGGCGTGATCGTCGCCGAACGCGGCGACCCGATGCCCGCCCTGCGCTTGCCCGACCTGGGCGGCCGTACGGTCGCGCTGCCGAAGGACTACGCCGGTCGGCCCTTGCTCATCAATGTCTGGGCCAGTTGGTGCGGTCCCTGCATTGACGAAATGCCGGAACTGCAGCGCTACAGCGAGGGGCAGGGCGCCGACGGCGTGCAGGTGATCGGCTTGGCGCTGGACGACCCCGCGGCCGTGCGTGATTTCCTTCGACGCGTGCCGGTGGCCTATCCCATCGTCACCGAACCGCCCGGCCCGGCCGATGCCAGCGTGCGGCTCGGGAATCGCCGCGGGGTGCTGCCGTACTCGGTGCTGATCGATCGCGACGGTCGCATTGCGAAACAGCGGATCGGCCCGTTCGCGCCGGGCGAATTGAACGGTTTCGACGACGATCTGCGGATGCGCTGATCGCGTCGCTTTGCGGGCACCATACGGCCCCGAACGGTTCAGGATTGACCCGTAACGGCAGTCCTGAGCCCGCGCCAGAGCGCGATCCGGCCGACGAATGGCATGTCGCCGCCCGAATTCCGGCCATGAAACCGTTTTTTGGGAGCGACGGCCTCGAATTTCGCCTCGAATAGCCGGTTTTGAGCCTGTTGGCATGAAGAATGCTTTTCGTTACGGCAAGGGCGCATCGCCCCACTGTTCCGGCATCGCGCTCGCTTCCGCACGATCGCCGGCTTCGTCAACGCCGATCGAGCCGTCACTTCATGTCCGCTAACACCGTGCCTTTCCCGGCGCAAAGCAGGATGTTCGGAAAGTACTTCGGGTACGCCCGTTATCCCGAAGTCGTTCGCGCCATGCATGGCATGCTGGCCGGACTGCCCGACGGCTTGGCCTGCGTGTTGTCCACGCACGACGGCCACCACATCGCGCATAGCGCCGCGCCGATGCTCGACAGCATCCGCTTGTCGGCGGTGTCCAGCTCGCTCTGCGGTTTGGCCCAAACCCTGACCCGCGACCTGGGTCAGCACGGCTTCCAGGACATCACCGTCATGACCGAAACCGGCTTCACCGTCGTCCAATGCCTGCCGCGTCCCGGCCAGCAATTGGTGATGATGACCGCCACCGGGCACGACACCCACCCGGCGCTCCTCGCCAGCCTCACCCGTCACTGCGCGGCCACCATCGCCGCCCTGTGTTCCGGAGGTTACGACCGCTGAACCGGCGCCGCGCGGCGCAAGCCCGCCGCAGCGCTCTTCGAAGGACCGACCACTCACCATCGCAAGGATCGCCGCTCGATTCGAGCACGCCGTAGATTCGGCAACACCCCAATACCCACCCGTGCAGGGCGACGGCCCCAGGCGCAGAACGCCTGTGGGCCGTTTGTTTTTTTCGAAACCGGCGGGTCGTGCTGGGCAGGACGCGCCTGTCGGCCATGTTCGATCGGGCGTGCGCATCGACAACACCCAGAACCGCCCTTCGCGAGGGCCGGCATGCTTAACGCAGCCGGCAGCGGCGGCCACCGCGTTTCAACAGCCTGATTGAAACAACTGCTTGAAAATGTGCCGATCTTCGCCGATCTGGACACTACTGACGGTTTCGCGCAGACTGCCCGTCCTTTCGCATCCTCGGCATGGCCGCTTCGATGGCGCGACTTCTGGTGCTGCACGGCCCCAATCTGAACCTGCTCGGGCAACGCGAGCCCGAGATCTACGGGCACGCCACGCTGGCCGACATTGACGCCGATCTGGCCGCGCGCGCGATGGCCGCCGGGCACGAACTGGAGAGCTTCCAGTCCAATGCCGAGCACGCCTTGGTCGAGCGCATTCATGCCGCCCGGGACCGCGTGGATTTCATCCTGATCAATCCGGCCGCCTTCACCCATACCTCGGTCGCGGTCCGCGATGCCCTGGCGGCGGTCGGAATTCCGTTCATCGAAGTGCATTTGTCCAACCCGCACGCGCGCGAGCCGTTCCGGCACACCAGTTATTTCACCGACCTGGCGGTCGGCATCGTGTCCGGCTTCGGCGCATTGAGCTACGGCCTGGCCCTGGCCGCCGCGATCCGCCAGCTCGAACGCACCGCGCGCTGACGTTCAACCCGCATCTTTCGCATCTTTCGTACGAGGCCTCCATGGACCTGCGCAAAATCAAAAAACTGATCGACCTCTTGGAAGAGTCGAACCTCGCCGAAATCGAAATCAAAGAGGGCGAAGAATCCGTGCGCCTGGCGCGCATCCCCAAAGGCGGCGTGGCGATGACGATGCCCGCGCCGGTGGCGCCGCTGCATCTGGAACACGCCCCGCGCGCCGCGCCGCCGATGCCGATGGCCTCGCCGGTGGAAGCGGCGACCGGCGGCACGCGCGCGACGTCCGAACTGCCCGACGGCCATGTGGTGCGCTCGCCGATGGTCGGCACCTTCTACGCCTCGCCCGGCCCGGACAAACCGGCGTTCGTGAAGATCGGTCAAGCGGTGAAGCAGGGCGAGACCCTCGCCATCATCGAAGCGATGAAGATGTTCAATCCGATCGAAGCGGACGTTTCCGGCACCGTACTCGCGATCCAATGCGAAAGCGGCCAGCCGGTGGAGTTCGATCAGCCGTTGTTCGTGATCGGCTAAAGGCCGGGAATCGGGAATGGGGAGTCGGGAATCGACAAAGCGGCCCCACGAGGGCTTGGACGTCTGGCGCGATGCGATGACGCTGGTCGAGTCGATCTATGGAAGGTCTGAACAACGCCATCCTGGCGTCGTTCAGACGTCGCGAGCCCGGCACATGTCCGGGCTCGCTCCCGCCGGTTCAAGCACTTGCGTGCTTGAACCGCGAGCGCGCCATCCTTGGCGCGCGGAAACTCTGAAATTGTTCAGAGTTTCCCTTCCGCTTCTCTTCGAGTTTTCCGGATCACGAACGCTTCGGATTGACTTCGCAGTTTCGCAAAGCGGCCGTCAGCGTTCCGTCGAATATCGCCGAAGGCGCCGCGCGACGTTCCACCGCCGAATACTTGCGTTTCCTGTCTATCGCGCGCGGTTCGTTGTCCGAAGTGGATACCCAGCAGCAAATCGCGGTCCGGCTCGGGTTCGCTCAAGCATCCGAGCCGCTCGATACGCTTATCGACAGACTGTTCGCGACGTTAACCGCGCTCATGAACGCCCTCGACAAATCGTGAGAACGCCGACGATGCCCGCTTTTGACGATTCCCCATTCCCGATTCCCCATTCCCGGCAATCCTATGCTCGATAAAATCGTCATCGCCAATCGCGGCGAAATCGCGCTGCGGATCCTGCGCGCCTGCCATGCGCTCGGGATCAAGACCGTCGCGGTCCATTCCACGGTCGATCGCAACCTCAAGCACGTCGCGATGGCCGACGAATCGGTGTGCATCGGTCCGGCGGCGTCGAAGGACAGTTATCTCAACATGCCGGCGATCATCGCCGCGGCGGAAGTCACCGACGCGCAGGCGATCCATCCGGGGTACGGCTTCCTCAGCGAAAACGCCGATTTCGCCGAACGCGTCGAAAAATCCGGCTTCGTCTTCATCGGGCCGCGTGCCGACACCATCCGCATGATGGGCGACAAAGTCGAAGCGATTCGCGCGATGAAAGCCGCGGGCGTGCCCTGCGTGCCGGGTAGCGGCGGTCCGCTGGGCGAGGACGCGAAAGAAAACGTGCGCATCGCGCGCGAGATCGGCTATCCGGTCATCATCAAGGCGGCGGGCGGCGGCGGCGGTCGCGGCATGCGCGTGGTGCATACCGAAGCCGCGCTGCATTCGGCGATCCAGACCACGCAAACCGAAGCCAAGGCCGCGTTCGGCAACGAACAGGTCTACATGGAGAAATTCCTGGAGAACCCGCGTCACGTCGAGATCCAGGTGCTGGCCGATGGCCAAGGCAACGCGATTCACCTGGGCGAGCGCGACTGCTCGATGCAGCGTCGCCATCAAAAAGTGGTGGAAGAAGCGCCTGCGCCGGGGATCACGCCCGAACAGCGCGCGGAGATCGGCAAGGTGTGCGTGGAAGCCTGTGTTCGCATCGGCTACCGCGGCGCCGGCACGTTCGAATTCCTGTACGAGAACGGGCGGTTCTATTTCATCGAAATGAACACGCGCATCCAGGTCGAGCATCCGGTGACGGAAATGATCACCGGCGTGGATTTGGTGAAAGAGCAATTGATGATCGCCGCCGGGCAGAAACTGTCGATCAAGCAAAGCGATATCGTGTTGAACGGCCATGCGATCGAATGCCGCATCAACGCCGAAGACCCGGACACCTTTTTGCCGTCGCCGGGCCTGATCAAGCATTTCCACGCCGCCGGCGGTCCGGGCGTGCGCGTGGATTCGCACGTTTACGAAAGCTATCGCGTGCCGTCGAATTACGATTCGATGATCGGCAAACTCATCGTCCACGGCCCGGACCGCGCGACCGCCATCGCGCGGATGCAGGTGGCCTTGAGCGAGATGGTCGTCGATGGCATCAAGACCAATATCCCGCTGCAGCAACGGATCATGCGCGACCTGGGGTTCCAGGCCGGCGGCCAGAACATCCATTACCTCGAAAAACGACTGGCCGAGCGAAAAGAAAAGGCCTTGTCGATTCTGTAACGATGCGCGCATCGTGCCGGCGACCCGCGCGGCATTCGCATAGGCTCGGCATCGGCGCGCGCGCGTCCGCCGCGAGCAGCTATCATCGACGCCGCGACGGGTCGATCGGAGGCGACCGGAACGCCCGGGCCGCGTCGCACCGTAGGACACACGCCACGCGATGACCCCAGAAAGCTCCGCACCGCCGCCACAGGACGCCGCCGCGCTCGAAGCGCAATTGCAGGCGTTCTCGCGCCGCATCGATGGCCGGCTGCGTCGTCATTTCGCGCGGCACGGGCTGTGTCTGCTGCTGCGTCAGCCGGAAAGCCGGCGCGAACGCGGGCGCAAGCTCTTTCTGTGGGCGCCTTCCCGTTGGTTGATCACGATCGTCAGCGTGTTTTCGCTGGCCGTGATCGCCAGCCATGTGATGCCTGCGCTGCTGAGCGCTTTCGCGCCCGGTATGGGCGGACGCCTCGCCGGTACGATCCCCAAAATCGATCCCGCTTGGCTGCTGGTGCTGACGCTGGCGCTGCTCGCGGTGGAGCGTTTCGTGCTGCCGCGGATTCTGCTGGCGACGCATCGCTTCCGGCTGATGCGTTTGGAGCATCACGATGGCCCGCAGCTCGAATTCCCGAGCGTGTATGCGGTCGCGCGCGTGGCGGATGGCGTCACCGGCTTCGGCTGGCAATCCTGGCGCTACGCGCCGACGATCCAGCCCGGCGATATCGTGGTGTCGATCAACGATCGCCACGGCCGGGGTTGGGCGATCGTGCCGCTGCGCACGCGCGGGCGCCTGCCGGTGCTCAGTTGGGATCGCGACATCCTGTTGCACGACGCGTTTCCGGCGCTGCCCAAAGACATTCGCGATCTCGCCCACGAATTCGACCGCCTGTGCGACCGTAACGCGAAAGTCGCCGACAAATTGGAGCGCGACCGCAGGCTGCGCACCGGCGGCGGACAGAAAGCGCCCGTGGCCGACCCGCGCGTGGCCTGGGCCAACGTGGTGTTGCCGGACACCGTGAAATTGCACTTGATCGGTTTGGCCGCCGAGTTCGCCAAAGGCAGCGCTTCGGCGACGCGCGGGTTGTTGTTGTACGGCCCGCCCGGCACCGGCAAAAGCATGATCGCCAAGACCTTCGCGTCCAGCATGCAATGCGCGTTCTTCCCGCTGTCGCTGCCGGACCTGAAATCGGGCTACATCGGCCAGAGCGGCGAACGCGTGCAAGCGCTGTGGCGCAAAGCCTTGGGCGAAGAGCGCGCGGTGATCTTCATCGACGAATGCGAAGGTGTGTTCGGCCGCCGCGGCGCCAGCAGCACCGACAGCTTCGCCGAAGAGATCGTCGCCGCTTTTCTCGCGCAGTGGGACGGTTTCGAAAAGCACACGCACGTGTGGGTGGTCGGCGCGACCAATCGCCGCGATTTGATCGACCCCGCGATTCTGTCGCGCTTCGAGGATCAACTCGAAATAGGCTTGCCCGACGGTCCGCAGCGGACGCGCATCCTCGAAAACGAATTGACGCGCTTGAACGTGCGCGATGCGCTGCCGCCGCAGACCGAACTGTTGACACAAGGCATGTCCGGCCGCGAATTGGCCAGTCTCGCGAAGCGATTGGCGCGCGAATTGGCGACGCTGCGCAGCAAGCATGCCGGCGCCGCGCTGGACGAGTCGATGCTGGCCGTGGCCACCGCCGGCATGCGCCGACAAGGCTCGACCGCGACCGAGGAAAACGCGCGTTGGGACACGTTGGTGCTGTCCGACGACACGCTGCGCGAACTGAAAACCACCGCCGGGCTGCTGCAGCACGCGGACGCGTTCCGCAAACGCGGCATCAGCGTTCCGCGCGGCCTGTTGTTGTACGGCCCGCCCGGCACCGGCAAGACGCAAATCGCGCGTACGCTGGCGAACGAAACCGGGCTGCGCTTCATCGCCGCCTCCACCGCCGACATCAAGCAGGGCTTCGTCGGTCAAAGCGGACAGAAAGTGCGCGAGTTGTTCGACCGCGCGCGCGAATCGGCACCGTCGTTGTTGTTCATCGACGAGATCGACATCATCGCGTCTGCGCGCGGCGGCAGCAACGATAGTTTTCAGACCGAAATCATCGGTCAGTTGCTGCAGGAAATGGACGGCGCGAAAGCGCAGACGCAAGCGGTGTTCGTGCTGGCCGCGACCAACCGCATCGATCAGCTCGACGCCGCATTGCTGTCGCGTTTGCCCAAGCGCATCGAAATCCCGTTGCCGGATCGCGAAAGCGCACAACGTATCCTGCGGATTCTGCTCGGCAACAAACCGGTCGGGTTCGATCCCGACGGAGGTTGTCGCGACTTGGCCGCACGCGCGGACGGGCGCAGCGGTCGCGATCTGCGCAATTGGGTGGAATCGGCAGAGCATCGCGCCGTCGCGCGCGCGATCGAGGTCGGCGACCCGGATTCGATCGAGATTCTGATCGAGGATTTTCGCTGAGAGAGTTCGTTCAAGCGCCGAGCGCAGCGCTGGCTAAGAGGTTTCTAAAATCGTCGCGAGCGATGGGGATTTTGCGCCGCCCGCAGCGCAGAAAGCGCAGTGTACGTGCAGGTCCATGAGCATTTCGAGCAGCGGACGGTGCGAAAGCACCGAGCGCAGCGGATTTTGAACAGGTTCTTAGAGCCAGTTCAAAGCCTCAGAAGAGGCATGCGCCGAGCGCATGTACCGAGCGGATTGGTATCCCTTCGTCGGTGACTTCATCCCTCTCCCCGCCGTGCGGGGAGAGGGCGGCCGAAGGCCGGGTG
>JADZBF010000079.1 GCA_020852215.1 Lysobacter sp.
GAATTACCCGGAATGGCTGGTCATCACGACTTTCTTGACCGCGCAGACCTTCGTGATCATGGCGTTCGCCCTTCCATTCGAACATTGGTTTCCGCATGCGCGCGGCGTGGCAGTGGTGCTGTCCACCGTGTACGGCGTCTTCACGTTGATGCAATTCTTCAAGGGCTATGCGCGCTGGAAAGCCCTCTTGCGCGGTCTATTCGCTTACGGATTCTTCATGCTGGTCAGCGCCGCATTCGGCTTCGTGTTCGCGGTCGTTCTGCTCGCGCTATCCGGTCGACACTGAGCGCAGACGCGCGCCTCAGCGATAACGATTGATCTCGTCGCGCAGCGCGCGCGCGGCAACTGCAGCCGCATCGGCGTAATCGTCGCCGTGGGATACATAGAGAATCGCGCGCGAGGAACTGACGATCAGTCCGGCGCCGTCGGCGGTTTTCGCGTTCGCCACCACCGCTTCGACATCGCCGCCCTGCGCGCCCACGCCGGGCACCAGGAACGGCATGTCGCCCACGATCGCGCGCACTTCGCGCAATTGTTCCGGCCATGTCGCGCCCACCACCAGCGCGCAATTGCCGTGCGTGTTCCAGTCGCGCGCGATTGTCTCGGCGACGTGTTGGTACAGCGGCCGGTCGGCGCCATTCTCGGTACGTATCGGCAAATCCTGCAGATCGCTGGCGCCGGGGTTCGAGGTGCGGCAAAGAATCACCACGCCCTTGTCGGCGCGATCGAGAAAAGGCTGCAGCGAATCGCGGCCGAGGTACGGATTGGCCGTGACCGCGTCCGCACCGTAGCGATCGAACGCTTCCGCCGCGTAATGCTGCGCGGTGCTGCCGATATCGCCGCGCTTGCTGTCGAGGATCACCGGAATACCCGGATGCGCCGCGTGGATATGCGCGATCAAGCGATGCAGCGAGGACTCCGCTGCCAGCGCCGCGAAATGCGCGATCTGCGGCTTGAATGCGCAGACGTACTCCGCCGTCGCATCGACGATATCGCGGCAGAAATGGAACACCGCATCCGGATCGTTCGCGAACGTCGCCGGGAATTTCGCCGGCTCGGGGTCCAGGCCGACGCAGACGAGGGTGTCGGCGGATTGCCAGCGTTGCTTCAATGCGTTCATGAAGGACATGCGGAGCCCTCGCGGAATACTCGTCATCCCGGCGCAAGCCGGGATCCAGCGGTTGGGGTTACTGTTGCGGGTATTGCGTATCGAACATCGAACGCTGGATCCCGACGTGCGTCGGGATGACGATCCGGCAAAGGCGCTCGCGCGTTACGCGAGCGCGCCGGATCGTCACTTCAACGCCTTGAACCGCAACCGATGCGGCTGTGCGCCTTCTTCGCCGAGGCGACGCTTTTTGTCTTCCTCGTATTCGCGATAGTTGCCCTGGAAGAACTCGACGTGAGAGTCGCCTTCGAACGCGATGATGTGGGTCGCGATGCGGTCGAGGAACCAGCGGTCATGGCTGATGACGAACGTATTGCCCGGGAATTCGAGCAAGGCGTCTTCCAGTGCGCGCAGGGTTTCGATATCGAGGTCGTTCGAGGGTTCGTCGAGCAGCAGCACGTTGCCGCCCTGCAACAGCGTCTTCGCCAGATGCAGACGGCCACGTTCGCCGCCCGACAGCGTGCCGACTTTTTTCTGCTGGTCCTGGCCCTGGAAGTTGAAGCGACCGATGTACGCGCGCGACTGGATTTCCACGCCGTTGATGTTGAGGATGTCCAAGCCGCCGGAGACTTCCTGGAAGACGTTGTGGTCGCCTTCCAGCTTGTCGCGGCTTTGGTCGACATAGGCCAGCTTCACGGTCGGGCCGGTCACGATCTCGCCCTTGTCCGGCTTTTCCATGCCCATCAGCATCTTGAACAGCGTCGACTTGCCGGCGCCGTTGGGGCCGATGATGCCGACGATCGCCCCCGATGGAATCAGCATGCTGAGGTTGTCGATCAGCAGGCGGTCGCCGAAGCTCTTCGACACGTTCTTGAACTCGACCACCGAGTTGCCGAGGCGCTCGCCCGGCGGGATGAAGATTTCGTTGGTTTCGTTGCGGCGCTGGTAATCGACAGACTGCAGTTCTTCCAGGCGGGCCAGACGGGCCTTGCCCTTGGTGCGGCCGCCCTTGGCGTTCTGTCGCGACCATTCCAGTTCGCGCTGGATGGCCTTCTGCCGCGACTTCTCCTGGTTGTCTTCCTGCTTCAGGCGCTCGTCCTTCTGCACCAGCCAGTCGGTGTAATTGCCTTTCCACGGAATGCCGCGGCCGCGGTCGAGTTCCAGAATCCACTCGGCAGCGTTGTCGAGGAAGTAGCGGTCGTGGGTCACGGCGACCACGGTGCCGGTGTAGCGGGCGAGGAACTGTTCCAGCCACTCCACCGATTCGGCGTCGAGATGGTTGGTCGGTTCGTCCAGCAACAGCATGTCGGGCTTCTGCAGCAGCAGGCGGCACAGCGCGACGCGGCGCTTCTCGCCGCCCGACAGCTTGCCGATCACCGCGTCCCACGGCGGCAGACGCAGCGCGTCCGCGGCCACTTCGAGCTGCTGTTCCAGCATGTGCGCGTCGCCGGAGGCGAGGATCGCTTCGAGGCGCTGCTGCTCGGCGGCCAGTTTGTCGAAGTCCGCGCCTTCCTCGGCGTAGGCCTCGTAGATTTTGTCCAGCGCGGCTTGCGCCTGCAGCACTTCGCCCACGCCTTCTTCCACCGCTTCGCGCACGGTCTTGTTGGGGTCGAGTTCGGGCTCCTGCGCCAGATAACCGACCTTGATGCCCGCTTGCGGACGCGCTTCGCCCTGGAAATCCTTGTCGACGCCGGCCATGATCTTCAGCACGGTGGACTTGCCGGCGCCGTTCAGGCCCAGAAGGCCGATCTTCGCGCCCGGAAAAAACGACAGCGAAATGTCTTTGATGATCTGGCGTTTCGGCGGCACGACCTTGCTGACGCCGTTCATGGTGTAAATGTATTGGGACATGGGGGCTCCGCAGACGGGCGGCGGCACCTGCCGGATGGGCAGGGCCGGGAAAGGAAAAGGGATGCAGAATTATCGCCGGAACGACCCCTCTTCCGCCAGTTTCGCGCGTTCGCGACTGGCGAAGGCCCTTGGGCCGGCGGCCCCCGGCGGGCGCGAGAGGGCCGCGAAAACTGGCCGCAAGTGGCCGCCGAGGCTACAATTCCGCACTCCCCGCACTGCTCTGGAGCGCCGATGTTTCCGCGCGATACCCGCATCGAAGGTTTCGATCCCGAATTGGCCGCGGCGATCGCGGCGGAGAACCGCCGCCAGGAAGATCACGTCGAGCTGATCGCCTCCGAAAACTACGCCAGCCCGCGGGTGATGGAAGCGCAGGGCAGCCAGCTCACCAACAAATACGCCGAGGGTTACGTCGGCAAGCGCTATTACGGCGGCTGCGAATACGTCGATATCGCCGAAACCCTGGCGATCGAGCGCCTCAAAAAACTCTACGGCGCCGACTACGCGAACGTGCAGCCGCATTCGGGTTCGCAGGCCAATCAAGCGGTGTATTTCGCGCTGCTGCAGCCGGGCGACACCGTGCTCGGCATGTCGCTGGCGCACGGCGGCCATCTCACCCACGGCGCGAAAGCGAACATCTCCGGCAAGCTGTTCAATATCGTGTCCTACGGCGTGAACGATCAGGGCTTGATCGATTACGACGAAGTCGAGCGCATCGCGCTCGAAAGCAAACCGAAGATGATCATCGGCGGCTTCAGCGCGTACTCGCAGATCGTCGATTGGGCGCGCTTCCGCGCCATCGCCGACAAGGTCGGCGCGTATCTGTTCGTGGACATGGCGCACGTCGCCGGCCTCGTCGCCGCGGGCGTGTATCCGAACCCGGTGCCGCATGCGCACGTCGTCACTTCGACCACGCACAAAACCCTGCGCGGCCCGCGCGGCGGTTTCATCATCTGCAAGGCGAACGAAGAACTGGAGAAGAAGTTCCAGTCCATCGTGTTTCCCGGCCTGCAGGGCGGCCCGCTGATGCACGTGATCGCAGCGAAAGCGGTCGCGTTCAAGGAAGCGCTGGAGCCCGAGTTCAAAACGTATCAAGAGCAAGTGGTGAAGAACGCGCAGGCGATGGCGAATACCATCATCAGCCGCGGCTACAAGATCGTCTCCGGCGGCACGCAGAACCATCTGATGCTGGTGGACATGATCGGCAAAGGCATCACCGGCAAGGCCGCGGAAGAAGCCCTCGGTCGCGCGCACATCACCGTCAACAAGAACGCGGTGCCGAACGACCCGCAGAAACCGGTCTACACCTCCGGCCTGCGCATCGGCACGCCCGCCGTGACCACGCGCGGCTACAAAGAACCCGACTGCGTCGCGCTGGCGCATTGGATCTGCGACGTGCTGGACAACCCGAGCGACGACAACGTCATCGCCGGGGTGCGCGAGAACGTGACCAAGCAGTGTCGGCAGTTTCCGGTGTATGGCTAAGACGGGAATCGAGAATCGGGAATCGGGAATCGCTCGAAGCGACGATCGCCCGTACTCGCTTTTCAGATTCCCCATTCCCCATTCCCCATTCCCGATTTTCTGATGCATTGCCTCTTCTGCCAGCACGACAACACCCGCGTCATCGATTCGCGCGTCAGCGAAGACGGCGCGACGATCCGCCGTCGCCGCGAGTGCGAAGCCTGCGGCGAGCGTTTCAGTACGCTGGAAACCATCGAACTGAAATTGCCGGCGATCATCAAGTCCGACGGCCGGCGCGAGCATTTCGATGCGCGCAAACTGCGTCACGGCTTCGATCGCGCGCTGCATAAGCGGCCGGTGTCGGAAGAGCAGATCGAAGCGGCGGTGCGCGCGGTGGTGCATCAATTGCGCATGACCACCGAACGCGAACTGCCGTCGCGTCGCGTCGGCGAGTTCGTGATGGCCGAACTGCGCAAGCTCGATCATGTCGCTTTCGTACGTTTCGCATCGGTGTATCGCGCGTTCGAGGACGTGGCCGATTTCCGCGAAGAACTCGATCGCCTGGAGCGCGAATTGCCGGGCGAAGGGCAATTGCCGTTGCTCGGCGGCGCGGTATTGCCGTTCGATAAAGACAAGAAGAAGCGCTGACCGCGCCGCCATGGCCGATACGAGCGCTGTCGTTTTTTCCGCGACCGATCACGCGATGATGGCGCGCGCGCTGGCCTTGGCCGAGCGCGGTATCTACACCACGAAACCCAATCCGATGGTCGGCTGCGTGTTGGCGCAGGGCGACGAGATCGTCGGCGAAGGTTGGCACGTGCGCGCGGGCGAGCCGCATGCGGAAGTGTTGGCGCTGCGCGCCGCCGCCGAGCGCGCGCGAGGTGCGACCGCATACGTCACGCTCGAACCTTGCGCGCACACCGGCAGAACCGGGCCGTGCGCGGACGCATTGATCGAAGCCGGCGTCGCGCGGGTCATCGCGGCGATGCGCGACCCGTTCCCGCAAGTCGACGGCGCCGGTTTCGAGCGTCTGCGCGCGGCCGGGATCGACGTTGCGTTCGGGTTGATGAAAACGCAGGCGCGCGCGCTGAATCGCGGCTTTCTTTCGCGCGTCGAACGCGGTCGGCCGTGGCTGCGCGTGAAGTTGGCGATGAGTCTCGACGGCCGCACCGCGCTGGCCAACGGCGATTCGAAGTGGATCAGCGGCGATGCCTCGCGTCGCGACGTGATGCGTTGGCGCGCGCGCGCCGGTGCGCTGCTGACCGGCGCCGGCACCATTCTCGCCGACGATCCGCAGCTCACCGTGCGCTTCGACGGCGCCGACGCGGGCAGCGCATTCGTGCCGCCGCTGCGCGTGGTGCTCGATCCGGGGCTCGCCACCGTGGCGCGTGGCCATGTGCGCGAAGGCGATGCACCGACCCTGTATATCCATGCGCCGGACGCCAAACTGCCGCGC
>JADZBF010000080.1 GCA_020852215.1 Lysobacter sp.
GCGGGGAGAAGGGAAAGGCATGTTTCCCGCTTGCGGGGAGAAGGGAAAGGCATGTTTCCCGCTTGCGGGGAGAAGGGAAAGGCATGTTTCCCGCTTGCGGGGAGAAGGGAAAGGCATGTTTCCCGCTTGCGGGGAGAAGGAAAAGAACACGCACCGCTTGCGGGGAGAAGGGAGGCGACACCCCTGCTGGAAGATTTTGAACAGGCTCTAAGGCGCGGCACCCCAGGGCGCGGGCGGCGCGGGCACCGGACGGCTGAGGTCGAACTCGACCCGGAACAAGCGCCCGTTCGGTCGCGATAATTCGTAGACGAAACGCTGCTCCGGCTCGATCTCCATCGCCCAGGTGTTGTTCACCGACGCCGCCAATCCGTTGGCTTCGAACATCGCGATGGATTCGGCGTCGACCGGGAACGCCTGACGCTGCGCGGTGCCGGCATCGGCGGTATCGCCGCCGTACATCGTGACCTTGTCGGGGTGGCCGTCTTCGTGACGATGATCGTGCTTGAGCCGCATCCCGGTCGCCGTGCGCGTGAGCACCCAGGTGCGCGAGCGGTCGTCGCCGACATGGAAAGGCACGCGCCATTCCCCATCGCTGCAGGTGCGGACATGCATCACCAGCGGCTTATCGGCGAAGGGGTTGTTCGGCGTCGCGGGCGTATCGACCACGACCCGGCCGGCGTAGGCCTGCCCGCAATGTCGGGCGAGCGCCTGCACGAAGCGATCGGCAGGCGTCGCCTGCGAAGAGCGCGGCGCGCTCGCGCAGCCGGCCAATCCGGCGATGGCGACGAAAACGTAGGAGAAAGGGATGAGGCGCATCGCGGCGGTGGGCTCTGTGGCGGCGGTCGTCGCACCCTAACGGCCGCCGCGGCCGGCGGCAAATCTCGCCGCAGCCTTGCGCCACCCCCAACGGGCTCAGCTCGCCGGTTTGCTCTCGGCGGGTTTGGCCGCGGGTGCGCTCTCGGCCGGCTTCGCCGCAGGAGCCGCGTCGGATTTGGCGCTCTCGGTCTTGGGTGCGTCGCCCTTCTCGGTGAGATTGCGCTTTTTATCGCCGTCCTTCTTGAAGTCGGTCTCGTACCAGCCGCTGCCGGACAGCCGGAACGCCGGCGCGGTCAATTGCCGCCGGATCCGTGCGGCGCCGCACTCCGGGCATTAGACCGGGTCGGGGTCGGACATCTTCTGCAGGCGGTCGTACTGATGGCCGCAAGCGTCGCATTCGAAAGCGTAGATAGGCATAAGGCGAAAGGGGTCCGGCGGTGCGTGGCCGGCATTCTGGGGCTTCCGGGCGGCGAATCAAGCGCCGGCCGGGTCGAGGGGGCGTTCCCCTCGCCTTCGACGACCGGCTGTCGGTCCGGAGGTGAATACGATTACAGGCCGGCCTTGGTTCTCATTGTGCATCCGCACCTTGAGCGATAGTGCCGCCGGCAGGTCGTCGCCGACGCCGCGAGCCCTTCGAAGCCGCTCGCCTTCCCCTGCTCCGGCCGACCGCGCTCGTACAGGACCGCGTCGGCATCGCACGACGCCATCGAAGAGGATCCGCTCTATGTCGCACATCAAGTACTGGCTGGCCGCGTCGCTCGCGGCGTTCGCCCTGTGGCTCGCCCCGCAACAATCGGCGCGCGCCGCGATCGATCAATACGCTTTGGGCGCGCGTTACGACGCCACCAAAGCCAACATCACCTTCAAGGTTTATTCCTCACGCGCCACCCGCATCGAAGTCTGGCTGTACAGCCAAGGCGCGGGCCAGCAGGAAAAAGTCAAATACGTGATGACCAAGAACGCGACGACCAACGTCTGGACGAAAACCGCGTCGGTCGCCACCCTGAAGAACAGCTACGGCATCACCGGCGCCGTCTACTACGGCTATCGCGCCTGGGGCCCCAACTGGACCTACAACAGCGCGTGGACCAAAGGCAGCGCGCTCGGCTTCGTCACCGACATCGACGTCAACGGCAATCGCTTCAATCCGAACAAATTGCTGATCGACCCGTACGGGCGCGAACTCAGCCAGGACCCGAATACGCCGACGTGTACCGACGGCACCATCTACGCCTCGGGCGCGCTGCATCGGAACAAGGACAGCGGCGCCTGCGCCGCCAAGAGCATCGTGCTGGCGACCGACATCACGTCCATCGGCACCAAACCCACGCGCGCGCTCAAGGACGACGTGATCTACGAAGTGCATGTGCGCGGTTTGACCAAGAACGACACGTCGATTCCGCTGAATCTGCGCGGCACCTATGCCGGCGCGGCGCTCAAAGCGGCGCATCTGGCCGCGGTGGGCGTGACCGCGGTGGAATTCCTGCCGGTGCAGGAAACACAGAACGACACCAACGACGTCAACCCCACCACGACCGCCGGCGATAATTATTGGGGCTACATGACCCTCAATTATTTCTCGCCCGATCGTCGCTATTCCGCCGATAAAACCGCGGGCGGCCCGACCCGCGAATGGAAAGCGATGGTCAAGGCCTTCCACGACGCCGGCATCAAGGTCTACATCGACGTGGTCTACAACCACACCGGCGAAGGCGGCGCGTGGGGCGGCAGCGATGGCCTGACCGTTTACAACATCAACTCGTGGCGCGGTTTGGATAACCCGACCTACTACTCGCTGACCACGAATTACCAGTATTCCTGGGACAACACCGGCGTCGGCGGCAACTACAACACCCGCAACCCGATCGCGCAGAATCTGATCATCGATTCGCTGGCCTACTGGCGCGACGCGCTGGGCGTGGACGGCTTCCGCTTCGATCTCGCCTCGGTGCTGGGCAATACCTGCCAGCACGGCTGTTTCAACTTCGACAAGATGGACAGCGGCAATGCGCTCAACCGCATCGTCAACGAATTGCCGCCGCGCCCGGGCGCAGGCGGCAGCGGATTGGATTTGATCGCAGAGCCGTGGGCGATCGGCGGCAACTCCTATCAAGTCGGCGGTTTTCCGTCGGGTTGGGCCGAATGGAACGGCATGTACCGCGATGCCATGCGCAAGAAGCAGAACCAGCTCGGCGTCGAAGTGGTGACGATGGGCACGCTCGCCTCGCGTTTCGCCGGATCGTCCGATCTGTACGGCGACGACGGCCGCAAGCCGTGGCATTCGGTGAACTTCATGGTCGCGCACGATGGCTTCACGCTCAACGATCTGTACAGCTACAACAGCAAGCAGAACAATCAAGCGTGGCCGTACGGCCCATCCGACGGCGGCGACGACAACAACCACAGTTGGAACCAAGGCGGCATCGTGCTCGATCAACGCCGCGCCGCGCGCACCGGCATGGGCTTCATGATGCTCAGCGGCGGTACGCCGATGCTCACCGGCGGCGACGAAGCCCTGCGCACGCAGTTCGGCAACAACAACGTCTACAACCTCGATTCGCCCGCGAATTGGCTGTATTGGACGCGCAGCACGATCGAAGCCAACTTCGAAACCTACACCCGCCGCATGATCGCGTTCCGCAAAGCGCACCCGGCGCTGCGCCCGCTGAATTTCTATTCCAGCGTGGACAACAACGGCAACGTGATGGAGCAACTGCGCTGGTTCAAACCGGACGGCGGCGTCGCCGATGCGGCGTATTTCAACAGCACCAGCAACCACGCCATCGCCTGGCGCGTCGACGGCAGCGAATTCGGCGATCCGGCCAGCGCCATCTACGTGGCCTACAACGGCTGGTCCGGCGACGTGAACTTCACCCTGCCCTGGCCCGGCACCGGCAAGCAGTGGTACCGCGTGACCGACACCGCGACTTGGAACGAAGGCCCGAACACCGCCGTCGCACCCGGCTCGGAAGCGCTCATCGGCGGCGAATGGACGGTCTACGGCCTGCAGGCGCGTTCGCTGCTGGTGTTGATCGCGAAGTAAGCGCGGGTATTCTGTGGGAGGGCCGGAAGGCCCGGCAGGACTGGAGCGACATCCTGTCGGCGTCCCGACCCTCTCACCAGAATCGGATCGGGCCTGCCGGCCCTCCCACAAAAACTGAGCGAGCCTGCCGGCTCTTCACAACATCTGTGCGGGCTTGCCGCATAAGCAGAGCGGGCTTCAGCCCGCTGTCTGCGTTTTTCTACGCGATAACCGGGGCTGAAGAGCCCGCGCTACGGCGCTTGCGGCGATCTCACCGACGGCTCGCGCGTCTGATGCGACTCAGTCGTACAGCGCGAGCAATTCGGTTTCCGCTTCGTCCAATTCGGCGCGCAGGGTTTGTTGCTCGCGGCCTAAATCGGCGGCGCGTTTGCCACCGTCGAGATAGGCGCTCGGATCGGCCAATTCGGTTTCGATCCGGGAGAGACGCGCTTCCAATTCGGCGACGCGCGCTTCGGCTTTCGCCAATTTGTGCGGATTGATTTTCTTCGCGGGTACGGATTTCGTGTCGGCTGGTTTGGAGCCGGCTGGTTTCGGGCCGACTGGTTTAGAGTCGGCCGACTTCGATGCGGCCGGCTTCGATTCGCTTCGATTCGATTCGATCGGCGTCGCTTCGGCATTTTTCGCGGCCTCGGTTTTCGGCTCGCTTTTCTTTTGCTCACCGCCGCTGCGGCTGCGCAACCAGGCCGCATATTCGTCCAGATCGCCATCGAAGGGTTCGACAACGCCATCGGCCACGCGCACGAATCGGTCGCAGACCAAACCGATCAGATGCCGATCATGCGACACCATCACGATCGCACCGTCGAAATCGCTGAGCGCTTCGGCCAGCGCTTCGCGCATATCGAGGTCGAGATGGTTCGTCGGTTCGTCCAGCAACAGCACGTTCGGCTGCCGCCATGCGATCAGCGCCAACGCCAGTCGCGCTTTCTCGCCGCCGGAAAAGCCGTCGATGCTCTCGAACGCACGATCGCCGGGGAAATACCACTTGCCGAGAAAATCGCGGAACGCCTGGGTGGCGATATCCGGCGACAACTCGCGCAAATGATCGATCGGCGAAGCGCCGGGGACCAAGGATTCCACCGTGTGCTGCGCGAAGTAACCGATGCGCAGATCCGGGTGCGCGTAACGCTCACCCGAGAGCAACGGCAATTCGCCGACCAGCGATTTCACCAGCGTCGATTTACCGGCGCCGTTCGGGCCGAGCAAACCGATGCGGTCGCCGGCTTCCAGGCCGAAACCGACGTTGTGCAAGATGGTGACCGCGTCGCCCCTCACCCGGCCTTCGGCCACCCTCTCCCCATCGCGATGGGGAGAGGGAAGAGCGAGCGAAGGCCCGATCGATCCCGCTCCGCTGATCGGGCCTTCCGGCCCTCCCACAGTCTTCCGCGCGCCATACCCGCAATTCGCATCGTTCAAGCGCATCAGCGCGAACGGCATCCTCGCGGGCGCCGGGACTTCGATGCGGAACTCCCGTTCGGCGCGCACCGCTTCGGTGCCGGCCAATTTCTCCAAGCGTTTCATGCGCGACTGCGCTTGTCGCGCCTTGCTGGCCTTGGCCTTGAAGCGATCGATGAACTTCTGCAGATGCGCGCGTTCGGCTTGCTCCTTGTCGAACGCGATCTGTTGCTGGCGCAGATGCTCCGCGCGCTGGCGTTCGAATTGGGTGTAGTTGCCGGAATACAGCTTCGCCTTGCCTTCGTGCAGATGCAGCGTGTGCGTGGTGACGTTGTCGAGGAATTCGCGGTCATGCGAAATCACCAACAGCGTGCCCGGATAACGACGCAGCCATTCTTCCAGCCATACCACCGCATCGAGATCGAGATGGTTGGTCGGTTCGTCCAGCAACAACAAGTCGCTGGGCATCATCAGCGCGCGCGCGACGTTCAAACGCACCCGCCAACCGCCGGAGAAATCCGAGACCGGCCGCGGATGGGTTTCGGCCGCGAAACCCAAGCCATGCAGCAAACGGCCCGCGCGCGCGCTGGCGTCGTAGCCGTTGAGCTCTTCCAGCCGGTGGTGCGCTTCGGCCACCGCTTCCCAGTCTTCGGCGGCGAAGGCGTTGGCTTCGGCCTGCACCGCCGCATGCACGTCGACATCGCCGGACAACACGAAATCCAAGGCCGGATCGGGCAGCGAAGGCGTCTCCTGCGCGACCGTGGCCACGCGGGTTTTCCCGGGCAAATCCAGATCGCCCTTGTCGGGCTCCAAGTCGCGCATCATCGCGGCGAACAACGAGGATTTACCGGTGCCGTTGCGCCCGACCACGCCCACACGCCAACCCGCGTGGAGGGCGAGGTCGACATCGGACAACAGCAGGCGCTCGCCCCGGCGCAGGGCGAAGTTTCGAAAAGCGATCATCCGGAGATTTTAGAAGGCGTGCGTTTAGCAGGCGCGCGTGGGGCGGCCGGTCCTTTCGCGCAAGCCGCACGCGAGGCGTCGACGGTATCTGCTCATGCCGACCCCGCGTTTGACCCACGATGACACGCGTGTTACACCAGAAAACACGCGATTTCCCCCACACTCGCAGGAGTTCCCCGCATGACGCGCCACCCGCTGACCCTCGCTCTATCCCTCGCGCTCGCCGCCGCGCCAGCGCTCGCCCAGGATGCCCCCGCCGATCAGGACGAAGCCGGCACCCTCGAAACCGTGGTCATCACCGGCACCCGCGCGGCGAACCGGACCGTAGCCGAATCGGCCTCGCCGATCGACGTGATCACGCCGCAGGCGCTGGAAGCGACCGGCACCACCGAATTGGCCACCGCGCTGTCGCGTGCGTTGCCGTCGCTGAATTTCCCGCGCCCTGCCATCACCGACGGCACCGACGCGGTGCGCCCGGCGCAGTTGCGCGGCCTGGCGCCCGATCAGGTGCTGGTGCTGGTCAACGGCAAGCGCCGCCACACCACCGCGCTGATCAATCTCAACGGCAGCCAGGGCCGCGGCGCTTCGCCGGTGGATCTCAACGCCATTCCCATCGCCGCCATTCAACGCGTGGAAGTGCTGCGCGACGGCGCTTCGGCGCAATACGGCTCCGACGCCATCGCCGGCGTGGTCAATATCGTGCTCAAGGGCAGCGACTCCGGCGGCAGTCTCTCGGTGAACGCCGGTCAATACAGCGCGGGCGATGGCCGCAGCTACCAAGCCGGGGCCGACGCCGGCTTCAAACTGGGCGAAGCCGGCCGTTTGCATCTCGCGGCCGAAGCCAGCAACGAAGACCAAACCGATCGCGCGCGGCCGTACCTGCTGGCGCCGGGCGTGACCGTGCGCCCGGCCACCGCACCGCCGCCGGGCGTGGTGGTGCAGCGCTACGGCGATCCGGAAGTCAAGCAATACGCGCTGTCGGGTAACGCCGAGGTCGACGCCACCGACACGCTGACGTTCTACGCCTTCGCCAACGCCAGTCGCCGCAACGCGTTGTCGAACGGGTTCTATCGCACCGCGCTCGACACCCGCAACGTACCGGCGATCTATCCCGATGGCTTTCTGCCGCAGATCCGCAACATCGCCGAAGACCGCGCGCTGGTCGCCGGCCTGCGCGGCGTCACCGCGAACGAATGGAACATCGATCTGAGCTACAACTACGGCAACAACGACCTGAGCTTCGATGTCGAGAACAGCCTCAACCGCAGCCAGGGCGCGGCCTCGCAGCGCGATTTCTACGCAGGCGCGCTGGAAATCACCCAGCACGTGCTGAATCTCGATGTCGACAAGGCTTACAACGTGAGTTGGTTGTCGTCGCCGTTGACCGTCGCCTGGGGTTTGGAATGGCGCGGCGAAGGGTTTCAACAGCGCGCGGGCGAGCCCAATTCGTACGTCAACGGCGGCGTGCTGTTGCCGGGCAACGTGCCGGCGCCGTCGGGTTCGCAGGTGTTCCCGGGCTTCCAGCCGGGCGATGCCGGCGATTTCCATCGCGAAAGTTATGCGGCGTATCTCGATCTGGAAGCCGATATCACCGAGAAATTCAATCTCGGCCTCGCCGTGCGCGCGGAAGACTACAGCGATTTCGGCGACACCACGTCCGGCAAGCTGTCGGCGCGCTACGCCTTCAGCGACGCGGTGGCGTTGCGCGGTACGGTCTCGACCGGCTTCCGCGCGCCGTCGCTGCAGCAGCAGTTCTTCCGCTCCACCGCCACCAATTTCATCGGCGGCGTGCCGTTCGATATCCGCACCTTCCGCGTGAACGACCCCGCCGCGGTCGCGCTGGGCGCGGAGGCGCTGAAAGCCGAGGAATCGAAGAATCTCAGCCTCGGCCTGGTGCTGCAGCCGATCGAGAATCTCTACATCACGGTCGATGCGTACCAGATCGAAATCGACGACCGCATCATGCTGTCGGAGAACCTCACCTCCACCGCCGTGCGCACCTTCCTCAACACCACGGTCGATCCTTCGCTCGGCGGCGGTCGCTATTTCACCAACGCCATCGACACCAAGACCAAAGGCATCGATCTGATCGGCACCTATCGTTGGGACATCGGCGACGGTCGTGTGGAGCTCACCGCCGGTTACAACTACAACAAGACCACGGTGGAGCGCATCGCGCCGAACCCCGCGCGCTTGGCCGCGATCGACCCCACCGCCGTGCGCATCGGCCGCGTCGAAGTGGGCCGGCTCACCGTCGGCGCGCCGCGCGACAAGTTCCAACTCGGCGGCAACTACAACCAGGGCAACTGGTCGTTCGGGGCGAACGCCACCCGCTACGGCGAGTTCAGCGTACTGTTCGGCAATAACCCGGCCGACACCTCGCGCGATCAGACCTACGATCCGCAGTGGACGCTCGATCTGTCCGGCAGTTATGCCTTGGGCGATTTGACCTTCACGCTCGGTGCGGACAACGTGCTCGACTCGTATCCGGACGAAGTGCTGTTCGCCAACTCCACCAACGGCCAGTTGCCCTACAGCGCCAGTTCGCCGAACGGCTTCAACGGCGCTTACGTGTACGGCCGCGTCGGTTACAAATGGTGACGAGACGCTTCGCTCGCGAGGCGGCGTTCGCGAGGCAGCGTTCGCGAGGCGGCATTTGTGAGGAAGTCCTCGCGCGCCGATCTCGCAGCGTAGCGAAGTGCGTCGCGAGTCGTTTCCGATTTCGAACCCCCCCGGCCGAGCCGGGGGTTTTCGTTTGCGGCGTCCGATGCGCAGCCATCAACATCGACTCGCGGCGCGGACCTGAACGCGATGGACAGGAACGCCGCGCATCGTCGCGTATAGTCGTGCGATGCCGCATCACACATCCCTCATCGCGATGCTCTGCATCGGCTTCGTGCTGGCCTTTGTGTTCGGCCTGCTCGCGCAGCGGCTGCGTTTCTCGCCCATCGTCGGTTATTTGATCGCGGGCGTTCTGGTCGGACCGAATACGCCGGGGTTCATCGGCGACGCCACGCTGGCGCCGCAGCTCGCCGAGATCGGCGTGATTCTGTTGATGTTCGGCGTGGGCCTGCATTTCTCGCTGCGCGATCTGATGTCCGTGCGCCGGATCGCCGTGCCGGGCGCGATCGTGCAAATGTTCGTCGCCACCGCCATGGGCTGGTTTCTGGGCACGCGCCTGGGCTGGTCGCACGCCGAAAGCCTGATCTTCGGCCTATCGCTGTCGGTCGCGAGCACCGTGGTGCTGTTGCGCGCGCTCGAATCGGCGCGCCTGCTCGACAGCGAGCGCGGCCGCATCGCGATCGGTTGGTTGATCGTGGAGGATCTGGCGATGGTGCTGGCGCTGGTGTTGGTGCCCGCGCTCGCGCCCAATGCCGAAGGCGCGCGCGATGGCGGCATCGGCCTCGCGCTGCTGATCACCGTGCTCAAGGTCGGCGGTTTCGTCGCGCTGATGCTGATCGTCGGCCGACGCGTGCTGCCTTGGCTGCTCGAACGCGTGGCCGGCACCGGCTCGCGCGAATTGTTCACGCTGTGCGTGCTCGCCTGCGCGATGGGCGTGGCCTTCGGCGCGGCGGAATTATTCGGCGTCTCGTTCGCGCTGGGCGCGTTCTTCGCCGGCATGCTGCTCAACGAGTCGCCGTTCGGTCACAAGGCGGCGGAAGATTCGCTGCCGCTGCGCGATGCCTTCGCGGTGTTGTTCTTCGTCTCCGTCGGCATGCTGTTCGACCCGTGGATACTGATCGAACAACCGCTGGAAGTGATCGAGACGCTCGCGATCATCCTCGTCGGCAAATCGGTTGCGGCCTGGGCGGTGGTGCGGCTGTTGGGCAAGGACAATCGCATCGCACTGACCATCGCCGCGAGTTTGGCGCAGATCGGCGAATTCTCGTTCATCCTCGTCGGGCTCGGCGCTTCGCTGGGCCTGGTGTCCGAACAAACGCGCGATCTGGTGCTGGCCGGCGCGATTCTTTCGATTCTGCTCAATCCGCCGTTGTTCGCGCTGATGGCGCGCCGCACCCGCGTCGCGGACACGCCGGTCGCGCCGGTGGCGAAAGGGCATGTGCTGGTGGTCGGTTACGGCCGGGTCGGCGGCAAATTAGCGGTGGTGCTGAGCCGCGCCGGCATACCCTTCGTCGTGATCGATACCGACGACGCCCGGGTCGAAGCGGCGCGAGCGGCGGGCTACAAGGCCATCCATGGCAATGCGGCGGACGAAGCGGTCTTGGCCGAAGCGAACCCGAGCGTCGCATCGCTCGCGGTGCTGACCATTCCCGACGCGCTGGAAGCCGGCCACGTCGCGCAACGCTTGAAACAGGGCGCCGTGTCTATTCCGGTGCTCGCACGCGCGCACAGCGACGAAGCGGTACAACATCTGCTGCGGCGCGGTGCGGATGCCGCATTGTTGGCCGAACACGCCTTGGCCCACTCGCTGAGCGAGATGATCGCGGCGATGCCGGAATATCGATCGGGCCCGCTGCCTTCGGTCGCGCGCGCGCCCTGAGACTGTCGAAACGGGTTGTCGAAACGGGTGGCCGAAAAGCGATCATCCGGATCGTTTTCACTCGCCGCAGCCGTCCGTGGCCGTGCTTGCAGGCTTTTTCAAAAAACCCGCTAGCCGCGATTTCAACGCGCTTCGATCGTGAACCGGCTGAACGCCACGCCCAGATTCCAACCTTCGCCCTTGCCGCTGAGTGCGAGCGACACTTTGCCGTTGGTCATCGCCTGCGCCGAGGCCGATTTCGCCGTGCCGGCATGCGCTTCTGCGGTGGCGTAGCTGCCCAGCACATCGCGGATGTCGCCGA
>JADZBF010000081.1 GCA_020852215.1 Lysobacter sp.
GACGAAGGATGTTCCCGTGTTGATGTAGAGGCGATTGCGCCCGCCCATCGCCGGTTCGTTGCCGGCGATCAAATCCAGATCGCCGTCGCCGTCGATATCCACCAGCTTCAAATCCTGGGTGACATCGATCACCTCCGGCATCCACGTCGCGCTCGCGTCCTCGAAGCGGCCTTTGCCGTCGTTGCGCAGCACCAACTCGCGCGCTGCGTTGCGCGAGAGAATCACGTCGATATCGCCATCGCCATCGATATCGCCCGCGATGCCCGCGTTGGATTCGGTCTTCGTCGGCAACGCATGCGGGCTGGCGACGAACGCGCCGTGGCCATCGTTGAGCACGTACTCGTTGTTCGCGGTGTCTTCGCTGGGGACGATCGCATCGAGATCGCCGTCGCCGTCGAAATCGGCCAGCACCGCATCTTCGGAATCCTCCTGCCCCACCGGCAGTGCGCCCTCGGCCAGCGCGTAGCGCCCGCCGTCGTTGCGCAGCAAGACATTCGCTTCGAATTCCTTGGCGAGAAACAGATCCAAATCGCCGTCGCCGTCGGCATCGCCCTGCGCGATGTCCATCGTGCGGCCTTTGCCCGCACCGTCGGGCAACCAGCGCGCGCTGTCGTTCGTCGCGGGGAACGCGCGCAGGCCCGTCATCGGCGCCATCCACGCATCCAACGCCGTCGCGACGGTTTCGCTGTACAGCGCGCCGGGTTTGCCGAACCCGATGAACGCCGCGCGTTCGTTGGCGAAACCCATCATGCCGTGATCGGCGTTCGGCACTTCCACCGCGCGCGCGGTGCCGGGCCGCACTGCGTTCACGCGATCAGCGATCGCGCGATGATCCGCGGCGCTGGACACGTAATCGCCCGCGCCATGCATCGCCAGCACCGCGGTGTCGGCCTTCGCCCACATCGCCGGCATATCGATCGCATTCAACTGATGCCAGAACGGCAACGCGCGACCGAAATAAACGCCGTCCTGGAACATCTCGTTCATCGCGTCGCTCAGCTCGGGATAGTCCGCGCGAATCTGCTCGGGCGTGCGCTTTTCGTCGAAGAACAACTTCGAAATCCGCGCCTTTTGCGCCACCGCCGATTCCAGCGTCGCGCCTTCTATCCCCGCCAACCTGTACTGCCTGCGCGCGTTCTCCAATTCGTAGTCGTACCACCCTTGGTAAGCCGTGCCGTACACCGCCAAACCGCGCAGTTTGAAGTCCGCCGCCAACATCGGCCCCCACACGCCGCCCATGCTGTGACCGAACACGAACACGCGCGACGCGTCCACGTCCTTGCGCGCCAGCAACGCCTTCAACGCCGCGCGATACCCTTCGTATTCGCGCAGGAAATCCACCGATGTGCCCGGCCCGCCTTCGCTATCGCCCACGCCGGGTTTGTCCACGCGATAGGTGATGTAACCGGCCTGCGCGAACGGCTGCAGAAAGCGCGAATACGGATGTGGCTCGGCCAAGACGGTATCCATCGTGCCCAGCGCCACGCCCTGCACGTAGAACAGCACCGGATATTGGCCGCTCGGCGACGGCGACGTGGGCACCGAAAGCATCGTGCGCAAACGCGCGCGATCGTTCGCATCGCCAATCGACACCTCGCCGTATTCCACGCGATACCCCGGGCCGCCCGGATCGCGCAAACGCTCGCCCATCGTGCCGCGCAGCACGATGTCCTTCTCACCACGGCGCACCTTCACTGCGATCGGCGCACCGCTGCGGCTCGTCGCCAACCACGCCAACACCTCCGCGATCGACGCCACCGGCGCATCGTTCAACGCCAACAACCGATCGCCCGCCTGCACACCCACCGCCAACGCGGTACTGCCCGGCAACACGCCCTGCACCAACACGCCCGCGCCTTCCGGCGCATTCGCCAACTGCACCCCCAAGGCCGCGCGTCGCGGCAACGCCTCCCCCGCATGCGACGGCGCGATGCCCACCCACCACAGCGGCATCGCGACCGCCGCACTCAACACCCACACGCGCACCAAGCGCGTCATCGCACCGGACATAATCGTCTCCCCGAAACCTACCGCGACGCTACGCGCACGCGCGCCGCTCGCCATGGTGCGGAAGTCATGCGCAGGCGCGGACGGAAGTCATGGGTGCGACGACAACGACATCGCAATCAACGATACCTCCCTTCTCCCCGCAATGCGGAGAGAAGGAATAAAGCGGCAGACTCATCGCACGCTCCGCATTCCTTCTCCCCGCAACGCGGGGAGAAGGTGGCCGAAGGCCGGATGAGGGGCGTGCTTTTCCTACACCCACATCAGAAAACCCCGATAACTACACACGCCCCACATCGCCACCATGCGCTCCACAGATCAGGAGCACTCACAATGCGCGGCCGACACCCCCACCATCGCGAACGCAACCTGCGACGCTCGCAAACCGAAGCCGAACGCACACTTTGGCAACACCTCCGCGACCGTCGTTTGCTGGGCTACAAATTCCGTCGACAGCATCGTATCGATCGCTTCTATCCGGACTTCGTCTGTCTGCAGGCACGCCTGATCATCGAACTCGACGGCAGCCAACATCAGGATCGACAGCACTACGACGAAACTCGCACACGGCGTCTCGAACGATTGGGCTATCGCGTGCTGCGTCTGTGGAACGACGATGTGCTGCTGCGGACCGACGACGCATTGGCGGCGATCGCCGCGTCGCTGGCCGCCCCTCATCCGTCGCGGCGCGACACCTTCTCCCCGCAACGCGGGGAGAAGGAATAAAACTGTGTACTCACAGCGCTTTTCGCATTCCTTCTCCCCGCAACGCGGGGAGAAGGTGGCCGAAGGCCGGATGAGGGGCAATCTTCACGTAGCGCAGCCGGATATGAGCGATAGCGCTTATGCATTGCAACGGAAGCCGCGACTCGCTCGAGCGTTCGCACGCTGAAAAAAACACCATCACGTACGACTCACCTAATGAAAATCGTCTTCGCGCTGATGGCGAACGGCCAGCACCGTCACCGTGTCGGCATTCTCGATATCGAACAGCGCAACGTAACCGGCAGCGCCAAAAGAGACGATCAACTCGCGCAAGAATGCATCGTGCGCGGTGGCTTTGCGGCAACTGAAAGGCGAATGCTCCAGCAACGAGACGCCATCGCGGATCGCATCGAGCGCATGCTCGGCCACGTCCCAATCGCCGTCGTCGCGATCGAGCAGAAAATCGTAGAGGCGTTGCAAATCTTCCTCGGCCTCTTCCGTGAAGCGAACCCGAAACTTCACGGAGCCTTACACCGCGCCTTCGCCTGCGCAAGACGTTTTTCCAGGCCAGCAAAGACACGCTCGGCCGGCACATAACGCCCGGTCTTCTGGGCGTTCGTCCGCGATGCCAGCCCGCGCGCAACGAACGCCTCCTGCGCCTTGCGCCGCTCGATCTGCGCCCGCACCGAGGCCTCGACGAATGCGGACAGCGTCTCGCCCTCCTCCAGCACCTCTTCCGCAGCCTGACGCAAAGCGGGATCGACCCGAAGCGAGGGAATCGTGGCTGTTTTCACTGGATGGGCCTTGCGTTGCAATTGCGATGCATAATGACCGACGAGGACGATACAGGCAAGGCCCTCGTATCGCCGACTGAGAAATTTCAGGGCTGCAGAATCCGGCGGGCAAGGCAACCTTCCCGGAACAGAATTCTTTGAATACTTACGCAAACACATCGCTTTTTTGCCTTCCTTCTCCCCGC